>JANORY010000250.1:0-2128 GCA_031415535.1 Burkholderiales bacterium
GAATGCCGATGGCGTCTTGCTGCCGGGCATGACCGCCAATGTGCGAGTGGTCACCGAGAGTCGACCCGACGTACTGCAAGTCGCCAATTCAGCGCTGCGTTTTCGACCCAACGCGGATGAATTGGCCGCCCTTACTACGGCAGCCGGTAACAAGGGCCCGGCGGATGCCAACGGTGCGGCAGGCAGTGCGAGCGGCGCAGGCGGTGGAGCCGCAGGAGCGGCGCGTGAGTTTCGCGAGCGTCTCGAACGAGAACTGGCCTTTGACGCCGAGCAAAAGCTCAAGATGGATGAGATCTCCGCCGGCATGCGTTCGAAATTTATGGCACTGCGCGAGCTGCCGGAAGATCAGCGTGCCAAGGCAGCGGCAGCCAATCGTGCCGAGATGCGCGCCAAAATCAACGACATTCTGAAGCCGGATCAAAAGCCCAAGTACGAGGCTATATTGGCCGATATGGCCGGTCGCGGTGCCGGCACTGGCGGTGCGCGAACCAAGCTGTATGTGCTTGAGGGCGGTCGTCTGCAGGCGATTGATGTCCGACTCGGGGTATCCGACGGCAGCAACACAGAAGTATCGGGCCGCGATCTGAAGGAGGGGGCAGAGATCGTCGTCGGCCGTACCGCCGGTGTCGCGACTGGCAGCAGCGCGCCACGCTCGCCAGGCGGCCCGCCGCGAATCTTCTGACGGGCACCGCGCAACTGTCATGAACCTGATTCAAGTTCGAGATCTGACTAAAACTTATCAGATGGGCGATCAGACCGTTCATGCGCTGGCCGGTGTGACCTTGACGATTGAGCAGGGCGAATTTGTGGCGATCATGGGGCCCTCGGGTTCCGGCAAGTCGACCTTCATGAACCTGATTGGTTGTCTGGATGCGCCGAGTTCCGGCAGCTACCGATTGGCCGATGAAGAGGTTGCCGGTTTGGGCCGCGACGCGCTGGCCAGCATTCGCAACCGCCGCATTGGCTTCGTGTTTCAGCAGTTCAACCTGTTGCCTCGAACCCGCGCGCTGGATAACGTGATCTTGCCGCTGCTTTATGCAAATGTCGAAAAACGCACGCGCGTTGAGCGCGCCGAAAATCGCCTGCGCCAGGTCGGACTGGCCGAGCGGATGGATCACACACCCTCGCAGCTTTCCGGTGGCCAGCAACAACGGGTAGCGATTGCGCGCGCGCTGGTCAACGACCCGGACTTGTTATTGGCCGACGAGCCGACCGGGGCGCTCGATTCACGAACCTCGATTGAAGTCATGGCGCTGTTTCAGGATTTGAACAAGCTTAATCAGACCGTGGTCATGGTGACCCATGAGTCCGAGATCGCCGCCTTTGCCGGCCGGATCATTACCTTTCGCGATGGCAAGTTATTGCGCGATGAACGTAATCGACCCGCGAACGCGCGTCAACAGCTTGAAGTGCTGACGGCAACGGGATGACAGCAACGAGATGACAGCAACGAGATGACAGCAATATGAACATCGGCGCGATTTTCAGAATTGCCTTGAAGGCTTTATCGCTCAATAAACTGCGATCCATCCTGACCATGCTGGGCATCATCATTGGCGTGGCCGCAGTCATTGCAATGATTGCCATTGGTCGCGGTGCGCAGTCACGCGTTGAGGAGCAGATCAAGGGCCTGGGCTCAAACATCATGCTGGTACTGCCGGGTTCGATCAACCAGTCCGGCGTTCGGCTCGGTGCCAACAGTTCGCAGACCCTCACCGAAGAAGACGCCAACATCATTGCCCGCGATGTGCCCGAGGTACAGGTTGCGGCGGCGACGATTCGCACCGGCGCACAGGTGGTCGCTGGCAACAGCAATTGGAGCACGACGATCTTCGGTGCCAACAATGACTACCTTGAAGCACGAGACTGGTCCCTGGTAGCCGGGCGTCAGTTCGAGGCGGCCGACCTCAGTGGTTCCGGCAAGGTGGCCTTGATTGGTCAGACGGTGGCGCAAAGCCTGTTTGGTGATGCCGACCCGCTCGATCAGACTATTCGCATCAAGAAAGTTCCGGTGACGATCATCGGTGTCCTGCAGCGCAAAGGGCAGAACTCCTTGGGTCAGGATCAGGACGATGTGGTCATCGTGCCGCTATCGACCTTACGCAATCGGGTGCAGGGCCAAACGACC
>JANORY010000251.1:0-2483 GCA_031415535.1 Burkholderiales bacterium
TCCTGCACCAGCGCAAAAGCGCGGCTGGGCAATTGACCACGAATAACAATCCCGGTTTGAATTTCGATCACCGCCTGACAGACTCCTAGCGCGTCAGTCCAAGATGCTTCGAAAACGGCTGGAAATTCCTGTCTGCTCGGGCCTGCGTTGTTGGCTGAGTACGAGGAAGTCTTGGGTCGTACCGATCTATTTTCGAGTTCCGTATTGTCCGCGAAGGAGCGAGACGAATTATTTGAAGGTTTCCTCACCGTCTGCCGCTGGGTAGAGGTTTTTTATGCGTGGAGACCCAATCTTCCCGACGAAGCCGACTACCATTTGATCGAATTGGGCGTTGCCGCCCAAGCTGATGTCATTGTCACTCGCAATCTTCGTGATGTGTCTCGCGGAGAACTAAAATTTCCCTCGCTCAAGGTTTTGTCGCCTGAGCATTGCCTGGAGGTATTTCCATGTCTACCCTGACGATTCGCTTGCCGGATGATAAACATGAGCGCTTGAAGGCGTTGGCGCGTTCGAATTCGATCAGCGTCAACAAACTTATGGATGAGCTAGCGACGGTTGCGTTGGCCAACTATGACGCGAAGGTACGATTCGAGACTCGCTCGGCACGAGGGAGTCCCAAGCGCGCATTGACCCTGCTCGACAAGTTAGATTTGGCTGGGTAATTTGGGTGGACAACGGGGTGAGCGTTGTTGCGATACGCCGTAACTATTTTGTGTAAAACGAGCCCATACGAAAAGGCGTGTTTAGGCCGCAAATTTCATTGCGGCCAACAGTATTCCGGTTTGTGCCATCATGAACCCCAAGGTCCATTTGAGGGTTTCGGTCTTTGTTTCAGCGATCCGCGTGTGTGTTTCGGCAATTCGTTCGTTCGATTGCGATAGTTTCAGATTCAACTGCGTGCTCAACTCTGAGATCTTCAGATTCAACTGCGTGCTCAACTCTGAGATCTTCAGATTCAATTGCGCGTTTGACTCTGCGATCTTCAGATTCAACTGTTCGTTCATCTCCGAAATCTTTAGCTTCACCGAATTGATTTCCGAACTCAGCCGGGCTTCCGAGATCGAGATACGTTCGTTAGTTTGTGAGATTCGTTCATCGGATCGCGAAATCCGCTCCTGGGTCTTGCCATGTTCGTGCATCAGCTTCGTCTCGAGTTCGAGCAAATCGCGTTTGGTCGCAATTGTTTCGGCGTGCAGCAAGTATCGGCCGTCAATTTCCAGGCGCAACTGTTCGGTCAAGCTCTGCGCGCGCTCACGCGGAATGCCGGCAGCGACCAATGTCTCTATAAAGTTGATGTCGAATGAACCCATCGGCGAATCGTACCACCGTATAAATCAAATGTAATCAGCCATTTAGCTTAGTCTGAAGGCGCCACCTCCAGTCTCTTCCGGTGCTCGGGCCTGCGTTATTGGCTGAGTGTGAGGAAGTCTTGGGTTGTATCGAACTATCTTCGACTTTCGTGTTGTCCGCGAAGGAGCGAAACGAATTATTTGAAGGTTTCCCAACGTCTGCCGCTCAAGCTGACGTCATTGTCACTCGCACTCTTCGTGATCTTTTCACTTGACCTGGAAAACGTAACACATATACTGTGCCTGTAACACAGGCATCTTTCCGTCCTATGACTACTGCCACCCAAAAAACACTCAATGTCCGGCTGCCCTCCGAACTCGCCTCAACGCTCGAAAGCCTGACAAAGGTAACCGGCCGAACAAAAAGCGCTCTGACGGTCGAAGCCTTGGAGGAGTACCTAAAAATTCAGGCTTGGCAGATCGGTGACATCAAGCGGGCGATCGCCGAGGCTGACCGAGGCGAGTTTGCAATCGAGGAAGACGTCACTAACTTCTTTGCGAAATATGACTGTTAAGTGGCTGCAAAGTGCGCTTGTTAATCTCGCCTCATTAGCCGACTACATCGCCCTAGATAACCCAGTCCGAGCGAAAACATTCGTTCAGGCAATCCGCCAAAAGAGTAATTTGCTTGTTGACTTTCCGAACGTCGGTCGAGCCGGTCGCGTGCTTGGAACCCGCGAACTCGTCGTGCATAAGAACTACATTTTCGTGTACCGAATGCGCGCCCAAAAAGTCGAAATCTTGAGCGTTTACAACGTCGCCCAGCTGACAGAGGTGCTTGCTCAAGTGCCGACCCCAGTTATGAACGCGCCGTAAACCCAAGTTGGGCATCGGATTCCGCCGTAGCGGTATCGTCAGGCTGGGATACCGCCGAAATACGCGGTTGCGCTGACACGCTAAGCAGCATGAAGGTGCATGTCGATATGTAGGCTTTCAAAGGGGCAGATGACGCCGTCTGAGGCAGTCCGTTCAAGCAGCCCAAGCTCGGCAAGGATCACGATGTCTTCATGGACGCGTTTTACGTCACGGTTCACGTGCCGGGCCAGCTCACGAACAGAAAGCGCGCCTTTGCCCTGCGCGACGCGCACGAGGTTCCAGCGTTTTTCGGTCAATTGCCCAAAGAACTGCCCTGGG
>JANORY010000252.1:0-1590 GCA_031415535.1 Burkholderiales bacterium
TCGGCATCCGGCCAATTCTCCTCGACCGGGGGAAAGATGTGCGCTCGCGGAGGCGCGATTTGCGGGCCATCCAGCAGTTTGGCGAGGTGAATCCGCACTCCAATTATTGCTTTGGCGAAGGCGGCGCGGGCACCTATTCGGACGGCAAATTGTACACGCGTTCGGTCAAACGCGGCTCGGTTGAAAAGGCGCTGCGGCTGCTCGTCGAACACGGCTCGCCGAGCGATATTTTGATTGACGCGCACCCGCATATCGGTTCGAACCGGCTGCCGGAAGTCGTTCAAAACATCCGCGAAACGATTCTGAAATTTGGAGGCGAAGTCCATTTTGAGACCGTTTTGACTGATTTTTTATTGAAAAACGGTCACATTCAGGGCATTCAAACCATCTCGCCCGACGGCTCCAATTCAAAAGAATGGCTCTCGGAAGCCGTCATTTTGGCCACCGGGCACTCGGCCCGCGATGTCTTTTTTCTCCTCGAAAAACGGGGTGTTCGCCTCGAAATGAAGCCCTTCGCGCTCGGCGTTCGGGTGGAGCATCCGCAGCCGCTTATCGACGAAATTCAGTATCGGCAAAGCCCGCGCGACCCGCATTTGCCCGCGTCTTCGTACAGCCTGGTTTGCCAGGTTGGCGGACGGGGCGTGTTCAGTTTTTGTATGTGTCCGGGCGGTCTGGTCGTGCCGGCGGCGACGGCTCCCGGCGAAATTGTGGTGAACGGGATGAGCATGAGCCGCCGCGATTCGCCGTTTGCCAACAGCGGAATGGTCGTGGCCGTCGAGCCGGAAGACATGGTCGGTTTTGAAAAAAAATACGGCGTTTTTGCCGCCCTCGAATTTCAAAAATCGGTTGAGCAGCGGCTTTTTCAAGCGGGCGACGGCAGTCAGAAAGCCCCGGCCCTGCGGCTGCCCGATTTTATTTCAGGCAAAATTTCGGCCTCGCTGCCGCCGACGAGCTACATCCCCGGCCTGCACGCCGCGCCGCTTTTCGAGCTTTTGCCGAAAGAAATTTACCGCCGTTTGCGCGACGGCTTCCTCCAATTCGGCAAACAGATGCCCGGTTTTTTTACCGAAAACGCGAACGTCATTGGCACCGAAAGTCGCACGAGTTCGCCGATTCGGATTCCGAGGGACAAGCTCACTTTCGAGCATCCGGAAATGGGTGGGCTGTTTCCCTGCGGCGAGGGCGCGGGCTATGCAGGCGGCATTATTTCAGCCGCAATGGACGGGCAAAACGTGGCGCGGGCGGTGGCGTATCGCAAAACATCATGAAGACAGAATTAACCGCAGAGGCACAGAGGCGCGGAGATTTTTCTAATTCATTGACTTCCAATCTCTCTGCGCCTTTGCGTCTCCGCGGTTATCATCAATCATTTATACCGCCCCCGATACGCAATCAAAAACATCACCGGCAAAATCACCAGCGTGATGAACGTCGCGAATCCGAGTCCGAAAATAATCGTCCACGAAAGCGGCCCCCAGAACGCCACCGAGTCGCCGCCGAAGAAAATCTGCGGGTCGAAATGGCTGAAAAGAGTGACGAAATCGATGTTGAAACCGACCGCCAGCGGCAGCAATCCGAGAATCGTGGCCG
>JANORY010000253.1:0-8126 GCA_031415535.1 Burkholderiales bacterium
GCAGCCAGTTTCGCCGTAGTTAGCATGAATGATCCGACCCGCGTGGTCGCGCAGCGCTACTGGCAGCTTGAAGCCACCCAATCACAGCTCAATTTCGGCGACGCAACACAGCAGTTTCGGGATATTTTTGCATCTGCAGTCAAGCTGCGAATGCGTAGCGACGTTCCGGTCGGTTCGTGCCTGTCGGGCGGGCTTGATTCATCGGCGATTGTTTGTCAGATGTCAAAGTTTGGGTCTTCGGCCCCGATCAATACGTTCACCTCGGGTTCCAGCGACGCGCGCTTCGATGAAACACCTTGGGCGAAGATCGTCGCCGACGCCTTGCAGACCAGTGCCCATTACGAAACACCTTGCCAGGTATCGCTTATTGGCGATCTCGATCACCTGTTGTGGCATCAGGAGGAACCGTTTAGCAGTGTCGGCGTCTATGCACAATGGCGGATCATGCGCCGCGCACGCGAGGTCGGTATTCCGGTCTTGCTCGATGGCCAAGGTGCCGACGAAGCACTGATGGGCTACAAGAAGTTTTACTGGTGGTATTTGCGCGCGCTGGTCGCCCAGGGCGATTGGCTAAAAGCCGCCAAAGAAACCGCTGCCTTGGCCATTCGCGGTGATCGAGGGCTGTTGCGTTGGCGGGAAGGTACGCGTTATCTGCCGGCATCGCTGCGCCCAGCAGGCAGCGCTCTATCTGACTTTCTGGTGAACGATTGTGCGCTGAAACCACAGCACTTTCACAAGTCGGGCGCGGGCGTCAGCCTGCAGCAGCGTCAATTGGATGATCTGGCGCAATTCAGTCTGCCTGGCCTGTTACGCTATGAAGATCGCAACTCAATGGCGTGGTCCGTGGAGGCGCGCGTGCCGTTCCTGGACCATCGCTTGGTTGAATTTCTGCTCGGGCTACCGGTCGAATTCAAACTTCGGTTTGGCCAGACCAAGGCAATCCTGCGGCACGCTTTTGCTGAAAGTCTGCCGTCGTCAATCGTCAATCGGCGCGACAAGATGGGTTTTGCGACCTCGCAAAGTGTCTGGATGCAAGGTGCGCTGGGCAAGCGGATGCTCGCTGAACTGCACGAATCGAGATTGACCGCATCGATTCTGGATGTCCGGCAGTTTTCGAAGCAATGGAACACCACTTCTGATTCCGGGCGGGCAGCCTTGCAAGCCAGCCTGTTCCGGGCGGGTATCTTTGCGGCCTGGACCCGGCGTTACTCGGTTCATCAATCAGCGTGAAACACCACATCTACGGGTGTTTGTGACACCTTGTTTGTGACACCGTAAGTGTCGCAGGCCGAGGCCAAGCGACCGGCGTCCTCTGAACTTGAGTCCGTCAGGCTATAAAATGCGTGGATGAAAACAAAATCCAGCATTCGGGCTCAGCCGAGCGCCGCGCTCGCACGACAACTCTTGCGGCACTGTTTCAGGGTCGTTCTGCTGCTTGCTTGTGTCGTCCAGGTCCAGCCGACGGCCGCACAAATCCGCTCGTTCCCGGACAAAACCAAGGTCGGAATGCTGCAGATGGGAAACTTTCCTGAAGCACAACTTGACGGCAAACGAATATTGTTCGCGCCGGGTGTCCGAATTATGAATGTGAACAACACCACGGTATTGCCGGTTAGCCTGCAACAGCCGGTACGGATCCGTTATCGACTGGATGCCCTGCAACAGATCGATCTGGCCTGGATTCTCAGTGCCGAAGAAGCGCGCGCCGCGTCCGAGAAGTAGACCGTGGCGCGCAAGCTCTTCGTCAAGACCTTTGGCTGTCAGATGAACGAATACGACTCAGCCAAGATGCTCGACGTGCTCAAGCAGTCCGAGTCGATCGTGGCCACTCAGGAAATCGACGAGGCGGATATCATTCTCTTTAATACCTGCTCGGTACGGGAGAAGGCACAAGAGAAGGTGTTTTCGGATCTGGGCCGCGCCCGGCAGATGAAACAACTTCGTCCGGAACTGATCATCGGGGTCGGCGGTTGTGTTGCCAGCCAGGAGGGCGCGGCAATCGTGGCGCGTGCGCCTTATGTCGATCTGGTGTTTGGACCCCAGACTTTGCACCGCTTGCCGCAATTACTTGAGGCCCGGCATAAATCGGGACGATCGCAAGTCGACATCAGTTTTCCGGCAATTGAGAAGTTTGATCATTTGCCGCCAGCGCAGGTCGACGGCGTCACCGCCTTTGTGTCAATCATGGAGGGTTGCAGCAAATACTGCAGTTTTTGCGTCGTGCCTTATACGCGCGGCGAGGAAGTTTCAAGACCTTTTGAAGATGTCTTGATTGAGGTAGCCGAGTTGGCTGAGCAAGGGGTTCGCGAAGTGACCTTGCTCGGCCAAAATGTTAATGCCTATCGCGCTCGGTTGCCAGGCGACACAGGAGAATCTAATCAAGCGTCTGCCGACCTGGCAATGCTGCTTGAGTATGTTGCCGAGATTCCCGGTATCGAGCGCATCCGCTATACGACCTCACACCCCAAGGAGTTCACCCAGAGGCTGATCGACGCGCACGCCCGTATTGGAAAATTGGCGACCCATATTCACCTGCCGGTTCAATCGGGTTCGGATCGCGTACTGGCGGCGATGAAACGCGGCTATACGCAGCTTGAATACAAATCAATCGTTCGTCGTTTGCGCCGAGCCTGTGCCGAGGTCTGCATTTCATCGGACTTTATCGTCGGCTTTCCAGGTGAAACTGAGGCTGACTTTGCCCAAACCCTGCGCTTGGTCGAAGAAATCGGTTTCGATAATTCTTTCTCGTTTGTTTATAGCCCCCGGCCGGGCACGCCGGCAGCCGATCTGACCGACCACACAACGGCGGCGGTGAAACTGGCGCGACTCAAAACATTGCAGTCTGTGATTGACGAGAATATGCGTCGCATCAGTCTTAAGATGGTCGGAAGTCGGCAGCTCGTCCTGGTCGAAGGTCGTTCGAAGAAAAACCCTGCCGAGCTGGCCGGTCGTACCAGCAATAATCGCATGGTCAATTTTGTGGGTCCGCAACAGTTGATTGGCCAAATGGTAAAAATCAATATCGACGCGGCCATGCCTCATTCGCTGCGCGGTGTTCTCTGCGTTGCCGATGAATAAGAACCCGCCCGTGCCAACAATGAGCGCGCAGTTTGATTGACCCAATGCTGCGCCTGCTGGCACGATTCGCGGTCTTGCTGATGCTGGCGACAACCGGTCATCAGGCATTGGCGGCATCGTCGGTTGTTCTGGCTCAGGCGGACCCGACTACGCTGCCGAGTTCTTCGGTGAACTCGACCCGCAATGCGTCGGCGAACAGCCCGCTCAACGAACTACTCGTTCAAACGCAAGCGCTGCATGGACGGGGCGAGTTCAAGGCGGCCTATGATCTGCTGGCAAGCAAAGCCGAGACTTACGCCGGTATACCGCAGTACGACTATCAACTTGGAATCTGCGCGATCGATGCCGGCTTTCCGGGCCGCGCCGTCCTGGCGCTTGAACGCGTACTGCTGGTCAATCCTAACAATTTGCAAGCACGTGCCGAGATCGCGCGCGCTTACCTGGCAGCCGGCGAAACCGAGGCAGCGCGTCGACAGTTCGAGTTAGTGGCAGCTCAGCAAATTCCGGCCGAAGTCAGACGAGTCATCGATATTTACCTGGCTGGCATCGCACGCGCCGAAACTGAATCGGGAACAAAGCGCTTTGCGTATGCCGAATTCGGCGTTGGCCATGACAGTAATGTCAACTTCGGCAGCGCCTCAAGTCAGTGGCAATTGGCCGATGGAACCGCAGTCACTCCGCTGGCGATCAGCCAACCCCGCTCAAGCTTATTAACGTCGAGCACTTTGGCTGCGACGCTGGCCAAACCGATGAATGGAAACGTTTCGCTGATATTCGGTAGCAGCCTGTCGTACCGCAGCACACCTAGCGCGCATACACTCGACCAGGTACAAATTGATCTGAATATGGCCGTGCGACACAAGCGCGGCTGTCATGAAAGTGTCATGCAAACGCAGCTACAGTCCCTTCGATTAGATGACTCGGTATTTCGCAATGCCATCGGTGTAACCGGTCAATGGCGCTGCGATCTTGATTCGAAAATGCAGGTCGGTGCCTATTTACAGGGCTTTGACTTCACGTTTCCGAGTCAGACGTTTCGCAATGCCCGCCGGACGACGGCGGGATTGACGTTGACGCGCTTGCTCGAACATCCGCAGCAACCGATCTTGGTCGGTAGCATTTACCTCGGGCAAGAACGTACCCGCAACGAATTGGCACAGCTTGACCATGATTTTCGCGGCATGCGACTTTCAATCAACGCAAAAATCAGCGCCGGTTGGCGCGGCTTCAGTACGGTGTCCTGGGAAACACGTTCGTTTCAGGGCGTTGAGCCCCTCTTCGGCGTGGTCCGCGACGATCGCCAAACCGAATTCAGGCTCGGTGCTGAAAAAGATCTGAGCCGTCAATGGACTCTTGCGCCGCAACTGACTATCACTCGTAATTCGTCGACGCTTGCGCCGAACGAGTTCCGCCGTACCCAGGCAACACTGTTTGCCCGATATCGATTCTAGCCATGCGCCTCTGCCCGCTTCGGGCAGCTCGGATGCGGGTCAGTCTGCGGCTGCTCTTGGTCTTCTTCCTTGCCCTGCCCTGTGCTCAGGCGCTGGCCATTGACGCCCTTGTTCTGGTTAGCAGCGGGGCAGTAAACGCCATCCGGACCGGGGCTGACGGTCGTCCGGTGGAGCGCGCGTTGCGGGCCAGCGATGAAGTCAATGCAGGCGATCAACTGAACACTGGCAGTGACGGCCGGGTGCAATTGCGATTCACCGATGGGGCGATCATCTCGCTGCAGCCAGGCAGCCAATTTCGAATCGACGAATACCGCTATCAAGGCAACAGTCAACGCGGCTTTTTCAGTCTGATACGCGGCGCGCTGCGCACCACCAGCGGCGCGATCGGCAAACGCGATCCGCGCGACTATGAAATGCGCACACCGACCGCGACCATTGGTATTCGAGGTACCGAGTACATTGCCGAGTTCACGGTGTGTGATCCGGTTTGCGCGCCTGGCCCGCTTGCGGGCCTGCGCGTGGCGGTCAGCGAAGGAATCGTCTCGATCGCCAATCCGGCCGGCGAAATCCAGGTCGCTGCGGGACAGGCCGGTGGCGCAAACTCGCTCACCGGCGCCCCGAGCTTGATCGACAGCCGCCCCACGCTACAACCACGCACTTTGAATTTGCAGACGCTTCCGAGGCTGGCGCAGTCGTCCAGCAGTAACGAACGCCAGGCTGGCAACAGCCCCAGTAGCGGCGGTATTGACCCCAATAACAGCATGAATAGTGCACTTGGTGCAACTGAAATAGCGGATCGCAGCAACCCACTGACAGCCCCGTATTCGATCAGCAACGAAACTCGTGTGAGTCCGAGCGGGGTACCGTCGCTGAACGGCTTACCATCTGCCAACGCCGTGTTGCCCGATCGCGCGGCCAGCAAACAACCGGCTGCCAGTTCAATCGGCGGGCCACGATCGATGGAGAGCCGGCCGAATGCGGCAAGCCCGACACCGATCATTACTGACGGACTTGCGACGAAGGACGGCCAAGCAAAACCAGCGAACTCAAAGTCGGCGACCAATTCTAATTCGCAGGTTTCATCAACGCCTGCGACTTCATCAACTGTCGATGCGCTGGCGTTAATTAACAGTGACATTCTCAACCGATTGCTGGCTCCTGGCACAGCGTTTACAAGTTCTGGTTCCGGTTCAAGTTCCGGTTCCAGCTCAAGTTCGGATACCGCTGCATATTCAAGTCCACAATCGCAGGGTTATTCCGGCGCCGGTGCGCGCTCGTTCGACGAATCAATTACTGCAACACCGTTAAGCGGATTCCCGAACCCGACCTACCGGCTGCGCGAGCCGGCAGTCGCACAATCGGTCGACAACGTACGTGGCAGCTCGTCAAACCGTGGCCAGACAGTTGCCGAGTCGGTCGATCCGCCCGCCGACCAAGCCGCCGGCATTGGCTCGCCGGTCGTTTCGGCAATTGATCTGTACCGAGATACGAACGGCAATATTCTGATCGCACGAGCCGACGACAAGGCCTGCCTTTCCGCCAATGACTGCGCCGGCGCGTCGGCCCCGGGTACCTCAAATGCCGGTTCAACCAGTTCGGGGTCAACCAGTTCTGGATCAACTGACTCTGGGTCATCCGGGTCAGTTTCATCTGACTCGGGTACATCTGGCTCGGGTTCAACCGGCTCGGGTTCAACCGGCTTGGGTTCATCCGGCTCAGGTTCATCCGGGTCAGGTTCCGGCAGCGGTGCTCCCACCTTGACACCTGGCCCGATTAGTTCTTCATCTGTTTCGCTCAACCTGCGCGGCGTTCCGGTGTTGAACACCTTATCGTTGGCGTCGGCCAACTCACTTACTACGCTCGACGCCGAACGACGGTTACAGTCGGTGGGTGCCTGTCCGAGCCTGCTGTGTTTGTCGCGTGGTACGGCGTTCTATGCCGAGACTGAAACCGCGAGTGATGCCTATGTCAGTTGGGGGCGATGGAAGTCCGGCGCGGTTGATCTTCGAATTCTGGGCATTCCCGCCTCCATCAATTTAAGTTACTGGCAGGGCCTGCATTATCTGGTCGGCGTGCCGACCTTGCTGATGCCGACCACGGGCAGTTTTTCATACTCATTGACGGGCGCAACCCTGGCAACCACCAGCGACGGCTCGGTGGCACCCGGAACGCTATCAGCAGCAGCAGTCGTACAGTTCGGATCGGGCAGCGCTACGCGGGTTGGTATCCAGGGTAGCGTCGCGTTTAGTAACTCGAGCCTGCAATTCTCGAGCAATGGCGGAACCAATAATGTCGCAGGCAGTAACTTGAACATGACCTCTGCGAACACCTTTAGTGGCTTGCTAGTAACCACACAAACCGGTACCGGTCCGGTGAATTGCGCGACATCAGGGTGCACCACACAGTTACGGGGCGGATTCTATGGCCCCGATGCGGCACGCATGGGAATTGACTATTCAATCACCGGCAGCGGCAGCAATCGTACAATCAACGGGGTTGGCGTCTTTACAAAGCAATAACCCGTGGCTGTGCGTTCCTCGCTTACCTCTCGATTCGAATTTGTACCCCATCCCGCTGATAATTTGCGGCTGGCTAATTTGTGTGGCCCGCTCGACGAAAACATCCGGCAAATCGCCGCAGCATTGGCCGTTCAAATCAATCGCCGCGGCGAGCGTTTTCTGATCCAGGGTGCCAGCGCTGCCGGGCAAGTCGCGCTCGGTGTACTTCAAAAACTGTACGAAGCCGCCGAGCAAGCGATTGACGCCGGCCAGATTCAGTTGTTGCTGACTGAATCGCTGCACAGCAAGGCGGTGACGCCTCTGGCAGACGCGGCCGAGGCACCGGCGCTTCCACAACTACTGACACGCCGCGCCGATCTGCAGGGGAGGACGCCGAATCAGCGCGCCTACTTGCGCAACATTTTGAGTCACGACATCAGTTTTGGGATTGGTCCGGCGGGTACTGGCAAAACCTATCTCGCCGTCGCCTGTGCGGTTGACGCACTCGAGCGCGACGCCGTCAAACGTATTGTATTGACGCGGCCGGCCGTTGAAGCGGGCGAGCGTTTGGGGTTCTTGCCCGGTGATTTATCACAAAAGGTCGATCCCTATTTGCGCCCGCTCTATGACGCCCTCTATGAACTGATGGGCACGGACAAGGCGCAGCGTATGTTTGAGCGACAAGTGATTGAAGTGGCACCACTGGCCTACATGCGCGGAAGGACACTGAATCACTCCTTCATCATTCTCGATGAAGCGCAAAACACCAGCGCCGAACAAATGAAGATGTTTTTAACCCGCATGGGCTTTGGCTCGAAGATGGTGGTCACGGGCGACGTTACCCAAATTGACTTGCCACGCGCTCAGGCGTCCGGACTACTCGAGGCCCGAAAAATCTTGCGCCAAGTTGAAGGTTTGTCATTCACTGAATTCAACTCATCCGACGTGGTCCGACACCCGCTGGTCGCACGCATCGTCGCGGCCTACGAACAGAATGACCCGACCCGATAAGCATCCGCCGGTACGGCTGTCACTGCACCTGCAAATCGACCCGAAATCGCGCCCGCCCGAAGTTGACCGTCGACAAATAAGGCGCTGG
>JANORY010000254.1:0-9936 GCA_031415535.1 Burkholderiales bacterium
GCAACGGCTCAGCATTTGCGCCGGGACGTCTTCTTGATGACCGTTTTCGAAGAAAGCCGGTTCTAAATGCCAACTGATGCGGCTTTGTGTTTCCGGCGTAAAAAATTCGAGCGAAGCTCTACCAATGACCTGGTCGCGACGGTAGCCCAGTTTCTCAAGCCAGCGATTGCTGACCGTCAGTAAATGTCCCTTGGCATCAATGGTATGGGCAATCGCCGGCAACGACTCGATTTGCCAATTAGACGGCAGCGCTTCGTCAGCAAGCGTTTCGTCAGCAAGCCCTTCGTCAACAAGCCGTTGTTCATTTAAGCGCGCAGCGGTCATTCCACAAGCTACCTTCCCAAACTTTAGACCGTTGATCGGTCATCCCAATGACATCACGAAACATGACAAGTCCCTCGTTTGGTTCTCGACCAAATGACGGCAAACTTTAGCGCGGCGCGCTTTGCTACCATGGTTGCCCGACCGGATCCCAGGACCAAGCATGACCCGTCAACAAGCTCTGCAAAACGCTGCCGCGCATTTTGATTGTGGTGCCTTTCGCACCGTGCTCGCTCGTCGGGTAGGCTTTCCAACTGAAAGTCAGAACGCGGCGCGCGCTGAGGTCCTGGCGCAGTATCTGGATCAGGAAATGCGGCCAGCCTTTGAAGCAATGGGTTTTACCTGCGAAACCTTGCTGCATCAAAGGGCTCAAGCACCGTTTTTGTTCGCCGAACGCATTGAAAACCCGGCCTTACCAACCGTGTTCAGTTACGGGCATGGTGACGTCATTCGCGGACTCGAGCCTGAGTGGCAGACCGGTCTGTCGCCGTGGACCCTGACCGAATCAGCCGACCGCTGGTACGGCCGTGGCGTGGCCGATAACAAGGGGCAGCACACCACCAATCTGGAAGCCCTGAAGTTGGTGCTGAACACGCGCGGCAAGCTCGGCTTTAACGCACGCTTCCTGATTGAAATGGGTGAGGAAACCGGCTCGCCCGGGCTGCGCGAACTGTGTACCGAGCACGCCGCCCGATTCAAAGCGGATGTCATGATCGCCTCCGATGGGCCACGCTTGAGCGCCCTGCGGCCAACGATTTTTCTGGGCTCGCGCGGCGCTTTGAGTTTCGATCTTGCCATTGAGGCACGCAAAGGAGCCCATCACTCGGGCAACTGGGGCGGCTTGATCTCCAATCCGGCGATTCAGCTCAGTCATGCGATTGCCAGCATCGTTTCGGCGAATGGCCAAATTCGGATTCATGAATGGCTGCCCGCCGAATTGCCAGCGGCGGTTCGTCGGGCGCTCGCCGATTGTGAGGTCGACGGTGGTGCCGACGGACCGACGATCGATGCGTGGTGGGGCGAACCCGGTCTGTCGCCGGCCGAGCGCGTGTTTGGCTGGTCATCGTTCGAAGTGCTGGCAAGCAAGGCAGGCAACCCGGAAACACCGGTAAATGCCATTCCGCCGCGCGCCTGGGCCCGCTGCCAATTGCGTTTTGTGGTCGGACCCGATCCCGCCGATTTCCTGCCGGCGTTAAGACGCCATTTGGATCGGCAGGGGTTTCCGATGGTTAGCATCAGTAGTGCACGCGACGAATTGTTCAATGCAACCCGCATCGACCCGGACGATCCCTGGGTACGCTGGGCCGCCAACTCAGTGCAACTCACCACTCAAAAGAAGACGGCCATCCTGCCCAACCTGGGCGGCTCGTTGCCGAACGATATCTTTACCGACATCCTTGGCTTGCGAACTGTCTGGGTGCCGCACTCCTACCCAGGTTGCTCACAGCATGCGCCCAACGAGCACTTGCCGGTGGCGCTGTTGCGGGAAGGACTGCAGGTGATGACCGGTCTGTGGTGGGACCTGGGCGAATCGCTCAGCGTGCCGCCACAACCGTGATCTCAACCACCAGATCCGGATGCGCCAGCAAAGCCTGAACGGTGGTGCGGGCCGGCGGATTGCCAGGTGAGATCCAGGATTCCCAGACCCCGTTCATTGCCGCAAAGTCGGACATGCTTTTCAGATGGATCAGCGCCGACAGCAGTTTCGATTTGTCGCTACCGAGCTCGATAAGTGCCGCATCGATCTTGGCCAACACTTCGCGAGTCTGCGCCTCGACACCGGCCGATTTTGCGTCACCCACCTGACCTGCCAAAAACACCAGATCACCGTAACTAACACTTTTGCTCATCCGGCTATTGGCATCACGCCGTTCAATCTTGCTCATCAGCTACTCCAAAAAAAATTATGACTCAGATCACTCCGCCAGGGTCAGCCGGCTAGGGTCAGCCGGCTAAGTCGGCCCATCCGCCAGGCCACCGCGACCAGCAGGACCTGCATGACGGCGATACCGATCCAGATACCGACCGGCGCGTTGGCATCAAGCATACCGCCAAACACCAAGGGTGCAAACGCGGTACCCGCATCCAGCCCGGAGTATACAAATCCATAGACGCGTCCGGTTGCGTGCGGCGGTGCAACGCGCCGTATCAACAGATCTCGCGAGGTTTGGGCCAGCCCGGTAATAAAGCCAATCGCACCTAACATGACCATGAATAACAGTGGGTCGAGCTTGACAAAGGCCATCAGCAACGCCAGGCCAGCGGCCACCATGAACGCCGAAATTATGATCCGATCGAGCGCGCTATCGACCTTGGTGAAGGCACCACCGAGCAACATGCCGACCGCGCCGGCAATCGAAAACACCGTCAGGAAGGCGGTTGCATAAGCCAGCGGCAAATCGTGAAGCTTGCGGCTCGCCTCGACGCCGAAGCTCTGAAAGCCCGACAACGCGGCGGCAAACACCGCGAAGTAAATGAACGACCACCAGACTGCTGGTAGTCTCAGAAACCCGAGCATGCTGGCGTCCAGCCCCGGATCGGCGACATTGTGAGCGTCGGCGCGCTGCTTGAGCGCCGAGTCATCGAGTTGCCGCCAGAATACCAATACCAACCCAAGGACTAAGATCGCGACCAAGCCGGCGGCAACTAGCGCACCTCGCCAGCCCCATAGTTGTGTGAAGCCCACCATAAACAACGGCGCGACCGCCCAGCCGAGATTGCCAAAGACCGAATGAATCGAGTAGGCCATCGGTAAACGCTGTTTGCTGACGCGGGCATTCAGAATCGAGAAATCAACCGGGTGAAACGGACAGTTCGCCAAACCGGCGACACCGGCGAAAAAACAGAGCGTCGCGAAACTGCTGGCCGACGCCATACCGAACGCAGCGCCACCGGCCAACAGCAGCGAGCCCGCGAGCATTGCACGCGCGCCGAATCGGTCCACCAGGAAACCGGCGACCGACTGGCCGAAGCCCGAAATCAGATAAAAGATCGTTAACGCCAATCCCAATTGGGTGTAGCTGAGGCCGAAATGCGACTGGATCCAGGGAAACAAGGGCACCAGCGTCAACTGAAAAAAGTGCGAGGTGCCGTGGGCAATCGACACCACTGAGATCGTGGTCCAATCAGCCGCGCTGGACTCGCGCGCCGGGTCTTGTGAATAAATGTCAGTGCTGGTGCCAGCGCTCATGCGGAACCGTTTTGGGCCGGCTGCAAGTTCGTCTCCTGCAACTTCAATTCATCAGCCACCTCTTGCGAATGCTGCCCCTTGCTGGCGGGATGCAGCATGTCCGGTTGCTCACGCGCCGAAAACCGCACCGGCATCGCCACTTCAAGGTACTTGCCCTCGGTCGGATGTTCGCGTTCGCGCAACAGCTTGCTGGCCTTGAGCTGCGGATTATCGAGCAGTTCGTCAATCCGGTTCACCCGCATGGCTGGTACGTTGGCGGTTTTCATGAGCGCCAGCCATTCATCGGTGGTGCGTTCGATCGAGATCTTCGCCATCACTTCGAACATTTGTGACATGTTCTGGCGGCGGGTGGGTTTGTCGATAAATCGCGGCTCGTTCAGCACCTGGCCGTGACCGGCCGCCTCGAAGAACCGCACCCAACGATCGTCCAGATAGGGCGCGAAGGCAATGTAGCCATCCTTGGTGGGCATCGGCTGGCGCGTCGGGTCGAGCTGGCGCTGGTAATAACCGACGCTGGTCGGCGGCACGTAAGTGTTGTCACACAGGTGTTCGAGCATGTTGAAGCTGACCATCGATTCGAACATCGGCACCTCGACAAACTGTCCCTCACCGGTTCTCAGCTTGTGAATGATCGCCGCCAGCACACCATAAACCGCGTGCAGTCCCGACACCTTGTCGGCGATCGCCGCCGGCATAAACCTGGGCTGCGGATTGCCATCGGCCATCGGTAATAACTGCGCCAAACCCGAGGCTGCCTGAATAATATCGTCATAGGCCTGCAAACCGGCGTACGGCCCACGCTCGTCAAAGCCGGTGCAATGAACATAGACAATGTCGGGCCGGATCTTGCGCACATCGTCATAACCGAAGCCAGCACGCTCGATTGCGTCGCGACGAATATTGTGAATGAACACATCGCTGGTCGCCAGCAAGGCACGCATCGATTCACGACCTGCATCACTTTTCAAGTTCCAGTCGATATTACGCTTGCCGCGATTCAAGCGCATGTAGACCGGGCCCATGCCGGCCTGCCCCGGCGGATTACCAATCAAGCGCGAGGTGTCACCGTCGGCGGGTTCGAGTTTGATGACCTCGGCACCAAGATCAGCCAGCGTCTGCGTGCAGTACGGGCCGAAGAAGACCGTCGTCAGATCGGTGACCCGAATGCCTTCAAGCAGGGCTTTTTTGGTCATGGTAAAGCGTCGCTCCACTGAACACGTTATTCCGAGACCGCCCCGGAATTCTTGAAGGCCTCGCCCCACGGGCCATAGGCCTTACTGATGATGGCGGCGAATTCGGCTGGGGTGGAGCCGGTGGCAATCATGCCATTTTGAATCGACTTTTCGCGACCTTCCGGCGTGCGCAAAATCTTGTTGATCTCGCGGCTCATCCGTTCGACGATCGGTGCTGGCGTTCCTTTCGGCGCCATAAAGCCGAGCCAGCCGACCAGATCCATGGGGTAACCCTGTTCAGAAAACGTCTTGACGTCCGGATAAGTCTGCAAGCGGGTTGTTCCGGTAGTGGCAATCGCCACCAGCTTGCCGGCCTGGATCAACCCGGTGGTGGTCGCATAATCATGAATCCCCATGGTGGCGTTGCCGGCTGCAATATCCTGCACGGCAGGTGCGGCACCTTTATAGGGCACATGCACCATGTCAAGTCCGGTGAGTTGCTTGAGCATTTCGCCATACAAATGCGAACTGCTGCCCGCCCCGAACGAAGCGTAGGTCAATTTGCCCGGATTACGTTTACCGTAGGCCACAAATTCATCGACACTTTTTAAGCCCAGTGAGGCCGGCACGACCAGCCCTAAGGGCGCATTGCCGAGCTGCGCGACGGGCTCGAAGTCCGCCAACGCGTCGTATGCCAGTTTTTTGTACATGAACTTGTTGATGATGATGTTCGACGAGTTCACGAACACATAGGTGTAGCCATCTGGTGCCGCTTGTTTGGCAGCGGTAATGCCAATGATTGCCTGCGCACCAGGCTTGTTATCAATCACCACCGATTGACCCAACACTTGCGACAGCTTGTCGCCCAACCAACGCGAAACCGCATCGGTCTGCCCGCCGGGCGGATAAGGCACGATGATCTTAATCGGCTGTTTGGCTGGCCATTCCTGTGCGATTGCAACCCCGCTGGCACTAATACTGAACAGGCATGCCAGCAAGCCGGCCTGCAAAACACGTTTGATTTCAAAGCGCATGGTTCACCTCACTTCGGGTTACGGTAACGGCGGGCGGACGACGCAAGTCGGCTGCCAATCCCTTACCCATCAGGTTAATAAAATTCTCCGCGTAAAACGCGCGTATTTGTGACTCGGCACAGCCCTTCAAAGTTTCATCGAAGCGCTTCAAGGGATGCCGACCGCCTTCAACATGCGGGTAGTCCGATGAAAAAAGACAAACGTCCGGCCCCGAGTTCTGAATGATCCAGCCGGCGTCTTCATGCGGATACGGCGTTACGCGAAGTTGGCGCTGAACAATCTCGCTCGGTTTTGCCGACAGCTTCTGCAGCCTGGTTTCATTGCGGGTGAAGGCGTGGGCGGCCGAATCCATCGCGCGCATCCAGCCCGGCACCCAGGCCGCACCGAGCTCGATGGCACCCCACTTCAGTTGCGGGAATCGATCGAAGACACCATCGAAAATCAAGGTCGCCAGGGTCTGCATCACCGAGTTCGGAATTGGCATATAACTGACCGAGGTGAAGTTGTCATCGCCGCCGTGGAAATCAGGCACCGCAGGCAAGCCGTTCTCCTTGTACACCGGGTTCAACTTTTCCTCACCGCCGACATGAAACAGCACCGGAATGCCGGCTTCCTCAGCCATTGCCCAAACTGGCTCAAGCCCGACGTGGCTCGGCGAATGTGTTTGCGGACACCAGGACGGAATCAACAGCGCATTGGCACCCAGCTTAAGCGCATCCGTCGTCAGTTGCTGCGCCCGCTCGAAGTCTTCCAGCGGAATATAGGCGGTGGCCAGCAGACGCCGGTCAATCGCGCAGAACGCCTTCATCATGCGGTTATGCGCAGCGGCAGCGGCATAACAAAGTTCCAGATCATCAGCCTGATCCAGACCAAAATTACCGAGACAAAAGGTGGTGAACACCAATTGGCTGGCGAAACCCAGCAAATCGACGGCGTGCGGCCGGTGTGCCGCAATGAACGATCCGTGCGCTTCGTAGTTCTTGCGCAGCAGCAGATTGGCATCGACACCGGCCCGAAACGCCGGCTCGGCATGGGCGGACAGTGATTTGCCCGGCCGCATCCGTGCCACGTTGGCACTCAACCGGGCTCGATAATTCGGCGACGCCAGAAAACGCTGCAGCAGTCGCGGCTCAAAGAAGTCATTCAAACAATCGTCCAGCTCCATCAAATGGCTGTCGGCATCATGGATCAAGCGCCCGTTCGCGTAGCTCATATCATCCCTTTATTGATAAAGTTCCAGGGTTCATCACTTGAAGCTTAATCTAATCGTAAGCCATCAGCACTTCATCGAGCGCTTGTTCCAGATCAAGTGCGGTCGCACAATGCGACAAATGCGTGCAGAACGGCTTGTATTGCAGCACACAACTGTCGCCGGTTCCCCAGCGGCGCGGCGGTTCCGGACACAGCCAGACGACCCGTTTGGCCCGATCAACCGCTTCTTGAAAGATATCAAGTCTGGGGTCGGTATTGTTCGAGCGACCGTCGCCGAGTATCAAAATCGTGGTGCGCCGATCAATCACTTCCCAATGCCGGTCTTTCAGGTCGACCAGCGCCTGACCGTAGTCAGTACCGCCGCCGCCGACCTCGTTAATGACGCTGTCGATGGCTTTCTCGAACGACAGGGTTTCAAGCTCGTGACTGACGTCCTTCAGTCGCGCCGAAAAAGCGAACGCCCCCAGATCGGTCACCTGGTCCTTCAAGGCATACAGAAACAGCAACAGAAACCGCACGTATTGCGATACCGACCCGGAGACATCACAAATGGCCACAATCTTCGGGCGGTCCTTGCGTTTGAGTTTCCAGACCAGTTCGAACGGAATGCCGTCGTGGCCGGCATTGGCGCGCATGGTCCGGCGCACGTCCAGTTGACCCCGATTGCGCACCTTGTGGCGTCGCGAATGACGCACCGCCAGTCGTTTGGCCATCCGCGCCACCAGCGCTTTCATGCGTTCCATATCGCGCAGGCCGAGCTGTCCGATCTCGCGATTGACGACGACGTCGTTCATGAACGACTCGGTTGCGCTCTTGCCGAACAGCTCGAATCGTTGGTCGACGTAGGCCCGCGCATGCCGCTGCAAGGTGGTGCGTGCATCCATCAGGACTTTGGCTTGCGCTTGCGACGCTCGCGACCGGTCGAGAATTCTGGCGCTCAGTTGCGCTTCAAGCGCCTCGACCCCGAGGTGCTCGAGCATGCGGCGCACGTAATAAGGCGTCTGCGAGGAGAACCGAATTTCATCAACGCCAACTGCGCTACCGGCCCGCTCCAGGGCGACTGCGATCCGGTCCGCGTCACCGGACTGCGCGAGTTCGAGAAACGACGTCGCGTCCGCTGAGCTATCCTGCCCTGCGTGAGACGCCTCCCCAGTTTGCGACGACGGTCCGGCCGGGCCAGTCTGAGCAGCGCGCTCATCAAGCGCCGGATTACCGGACTCACCGCCTTGACCGGCACTGGTGCCGGCCTGGTTTTGCGTATCCGGGTCGCCCGCTTGCGGGCCAGCCGTGTTTGAGGCGTTGGGTTTAGCGCTCGAGGGGGCTGTTCGACGGCTGAAAAATGCCTCAAAAAGCTGGTCATGGATCAACTTTTCTTCTTCCGACTTGGCCAGTACCACGCTCAGTGAATCTTTCATGAGCTGGCGGTCTTGATAGCCGATCAGTGCCAGCGCGTTGGCCGCGTCGATCGCCTCGGAGCTGGACACTTGAGCACCGGCCGAGCGCAAGGCGCGGACGAAATCGGTTATTGTTCGTTCCATGGCCTGGTACTCTGGAGCGTCAGGCGGGTGTCGGCCATCACGTTCAAGCGCTCAGGCCTGGTCCGCCAACGCGGTAGCGGTCAGTTCCTCGACGCGACTTTGCAGCTCGATGATATCGCCCTGGCGCTTTAAAATGACGTTTAGCGTGTCATAAACCAGCGCTTCATCCAGCACCGACGCATGCAGCAGCAGGACCGTCCTGGCCCAGTCGATGGTTTCGCTGATCGACGGCAGCTTGCGAATGTTCTCGCCCCGTACCGCCTGCACAAACGCCACCAACTGTCTGAGCAAGCGCGCCGAAATATCGGGAACCCGTGCCCGAACAATGTCACGCTCACGCTCGGCATCCGGAAAACCAATATGCAGATGCAGGCAGCGGCGCTTCAGCGCATCGCCCAACTCGCGCGTGTTATTCGAGGTCAGAATCACCAAGGGTGGCGTTTGCGCCTGAATCGTGCCGATCTCGGGAATGGTGATCTGGTACTCGGAGAGTATCTCCAACAGCAGCGCCTCAAACTCTTCGTCAGACTTGTCGATCTCATCGATCAGCAATACCGATCCGCCGGATTGTTCCATTGATTTAAGTAACGGTCGCGGCTCAATGAATTCACGCGAAAAAAACAAGTCCTGAAAACCGGCAAGCTTCTTGAAGGACAGGTCCAGCGAATCCTCGGCACCGATCAGTTGATGAATCTTTTCCTTCAGGATTTGCGTGTAGAGCAACTGTTTGCCGTACTTCCATTCATAGATCGACTTGCTCTCATCCAGCCCTTCGTAACACTGCATTCGCAACAACGGGAACTGCAGCGATTTACCCAATGAAACCGCTAGTTCGGTTTTGCCGACGCCGGCTGGCCCCTCGATCAACACCGGTTTGCGCAAATGGTGGGCCAGATAAATTGCCGTCGAAATCGATCGGTTGGATATGTAGCCGACCGAGGCCAGCGCTGCGGTAATGCTGTCAATCGAGATCAATCCAGCCGACACCGCTAGGCTTGTGTTGGCTGAATTAGCAACCGCTTTTAAATCTGCTTTGGAACCTGCCCTGGCACCTATTTTGGAAACCGACCCGGCACTTACTTCGGAAACCGCCTTGGAATCATCGATGGAAACCGCCTTGGGAATTACCTTGGAACCCGTCTTGGAAACTTTATTCATTGTCAGCGTATATGAGGGTGAACACGCATCCGGTTCGGGCGGGCTGGATCAGCAGCATCGCCCAAGTAAACAGATGAGAAGACCCGAAGCATATAGGCTAGCGGCATTTTCGAGCGTGCGGACTGGCACCTCAGGTTTCATGCAGATGGCACGCCACCGCCCGGCCGCCACCCAAATTGCGCAATACCGGGTCATCGATCTTGCAACGATCCATGGCCTGCGGGCAGCGGGTGTGAAAGCGGCAACCCGAGGGCGGGTTCAAGGCGCTGGGAACCTCGCCTGAGACTATGTTGCGCTCACGGGTCGCCTCA
>JANORY010000255.1:0-1290 GCA_031415535.1 Burkholderiales bacterium
ACGCCAATCGACCAGTCGGGATCGGCAATGCTCAGGTCACCGAGCATGAACTCAATAATCCATTTGCTGCGGCCATACGGATTGGTCGCACCGGTGCGCGCCGATTCTCGCAGCGGCACCGTCTCCGGGTCACCATAAACGGTGGCCGAGGAACTGAACACGAACTGTTTGACGGCGGCCTTTTGCAGTGCCGCCAACAGAATCTGCGTACCGGTAACGTTGTTGTCGTAGTACTCAAGCGGTTTGGCCACCGACTCGCCGACCGCCTTCAGGCCGGCAAAATGGATCGTTGCATCGAACCGGTGTTTGTTCAGCAGATCCGCCAGCAAGGAAGCATCGCGAATATCGCCCTTGACCAGCGCCACCGACCTGCCGGTAATACGCTCGACCCGTTTTAGCGCTTCGGCGCTCGAGTTGCACAAATTATCCAGCACCACCACGTCGTGACCGGCTTTTTGCAGCTCGATGACCGTGTGCGAACCAATGTAGCCCGCGCCACCGGTAACCAGCACCGTTTGTCTACCTTTGCTTGCCATTTGGTCCGTCCTGAAAGAAGTTGAAGTCTGCGCAAAATTGCACGAAGTGATAAGAAAAGTGTCGCACAAATCGAGACCTCGAACCTTACAATTGATCGGACGGGCAGATACGTCCGTCGGGCAGATCAAACAATGATGATTCCAGTAATTCTTTCGGGCGGTTCGGGAACACGGCTTTGGCCGGTCTCCCGTGAGTCCTTTCCGAAACCTTTCATGCGCCTCGGCGGCAAGCTCAGCCTGCTACAGCAAACGCTGAAACGGGCGCTGCCGCTGGCCGAGTTCGGCCGCGCGGCGATTGTGACCAATCATGAATACGCCTTCAAAAGCCGCGAAGAGGTCGAGCGTTTACCAGGCTCAAAAGCCATCGCGGTGACTCAATTGCTAGAGCCGATGGGCCGTAACACGGCCCCGGCGATTGCCATCGCGGCCCATTGGGCCATCGCCCAGAGTCCAGATGCTGTTTTGTTGGTGTTGCCGGCCGATCATTTAATCCCGGATGAAGATGCCTTTCAGGAAGCCGCGCGCCAGGCCGGCAAGATTGCCGCCGATGGCTCGTTTGTGTTGTTCGGTATTTTGCCGACCGCACCGGAAACCGGCTTTGGATACATTGAGGCGGGCGATGCCATGGGCGTCGGTCAGGCCCGCAAAGTAGCCCGATTTGTTGAGAAACCAAATGCCGAGCGGGCACTGCAATTCTTGCAGGCCGGCAATTTTTTCTGGAACAGCGGCATGTTCTGTTTCCGTGCTGACGCCT
>JANORY010000256.1:0-2306 GCA_031415535.1 Burkholderiales bacterium
AGCGCCGACGTTAAAGGGTCCGGCGCCGAGCGAGGTTCCGCAACTGATGATATCGCCGACTTGCAAGCTGACATCGCGCGACAGTAGGCTGACCAGTTGTGCGGGCGAGAAGAACATGTCGGCGACCGGATAGTTCTGTCGTTCGCGACCGTTTACACGGGTGCGTACCGACAGCTTGATGACGTCCAGCCCGGTGGCAATACAGGGTCCGAAGGGCGTGAAGCCATCGAAACTTTTGGCGCGTACCCACTGCTCGAACGACGAGTCGGCGCGCAGTTGGTCCAGGGCGGTGACATCATTGACGCAGGTGTAGCCGAATATGTGCTGCTCGGCTTCTGACAGGGCAATATTTCGTCCGTCGCGGCCGATGACGATGCCGAGCTCACCTTCATAGAGAATCCGCCCCGAATAACTGGCCGGACGGGGCACAGCCGCGCCGGGTGCGTTAAAGCTATTCGCAGCCTTCAGAAAATACAGCGGTTCGGTCGGTATGCTCCAGGCGTTTTTTTCCGCCGCCGCTTTGAAGTTGTTCCAGAGTGCAAAAAAAGTCCGCGGCTCGCACGGCTGCTGAAGCGCTACTTCGGTCAATAAAAGCTGTTCACCGGTCGGCCGATTCACCCCGAACAAGTGACCACTGCAAACCTCGATCCGGTCCTCGTTCAAGAGGCCGAACCCGGGAGTGTCCGAATACAAAAATCGAACCCAGCGTTGTGGTTTCATCCTCAAGTGGCGGTTTGAAGCGCTTGCCAAATCCGTTCGGCAGTGGCTGGCATGTCAATATGCTTGATTCCGGTGACTGGATGCAGTGCGTCGACGACGGCATTGATCATGGCCGGTGCCGAGCCGATCGCGCCGGCTTCACCGGCACCCTTGATGCCCATCGGATTGGTTTTGCACGGCACCCCGCGCAATTCAAAGTTTATCCGGGCGAGCTGATCGGCTCTGGGCAGTGCGTAGTCCATGAAGGACGCGCACAACAATTGCCCGCTGTCGGGATCGTAGACCGTATGTTCGTAGAGTGCCTGGCCGATGCCCTGCGCGACGCCGCCATGGACCTGGCCGGCGACGATCATCGGATTGATGACTTCGCCAAAATCATCGACCACGGTGTAGTTCAGGAGTTCAACCTTGCCGGTGTCGCGATCAATTTCAATCTCGGCAATATGGCAGCCGTTCGGAAAGGTTGGCGCGGTCGGGCTTTGGGTTTCGGTGGCAATGAGACCCAGCGGCGCGACGTCTTTTTTGGCCAGCTCGAAAATCGAGATCGACACATCGGTACCGGCGACCCGGTAGCTGCCGTCCCGGTAATCGATATCAACAGGGGCCACTTCGAGGCGCTCACTGGCCAGTTGTTTGCCCTTGTCGATGACCGAGTCGGTGGCCCGCGCCGTAGCGACACCAGCGATCGGTGCGAAGCGCGACCCGCCGGTGAAGCCCATGGGTACCAGATCGGAATCGCCTTGAATGACATTAATGATGGCCGGATCAAGCCCCAGGCGTTGCGCGACGATTTGTACTTGCGAAGTCACTTGGCCCTGACCGTTGTCCTGAGAACCGGAGATGACACTGACGCTGCCCTCGGGATTGATCTGAATGATTGATGTTTCAGGCGCGCCGCCGCCACACCGTTCGATGTAACAGGCGATGCCGAAACCGCGCAGTTTGCCGCTGTTGAGGCTTTGTGCACGGCGCGCCTCAAAGCCAGTGGCGTCGGCACTGGCCAGCGCCTGTTCGAGGATACCGGCAAAGTCGCCGCTGTCGTAAACATCACCAAACGCGGTGGTGAAGGGCATCGCGGTTTGCGGCACAAAATTGCGGCGCCGAATCTCGGCTGGCGACAAGCCGATCTCGCGCGCCGCGATGTCGAGGGCGCGCTCGATCAGGTAGATCGCCTCGGGCCGGCCGGCACCCCGATAAGCATCAACTGGTACCGTGTTGGTGAAGATACCTTTGACCCGGACATGGATGGCCGGGGTGCGATATTGCCCGGCCAGCATGACCGTTCCGTAGGTCGGAATGAACGGGCCATAGTTGGACAGATAAGCACCAAGGTTGGCGTGGGTCAATACCCGCATTGCCAGAACTTCACCCTGAGCATTGAGCGCCAGCTCGGTCTGTGAGTGATTATCCCGGCCGTGAATATCCGATAAAAATGACTCGTTGCGATCGGCGGTCCAGCGTACTGCCTGCTTGAGTCTGCGCGATGCCCACAGCACCAGGCATTGCTCCGGGTATAAAAACAGTTTCATGCCGAAGCTGCCGCCGACCTGGCCGGTCAAAATCCTGATTTTGGATTTCGGAATCTT
>JANORY010000257.1:0-1144 GCA_031415535.1 Burkholderiales bacterium
TCAAAAGGCCCGCACTGAGGAGGCTGCCGGTATGCAAGAAATTGCCGACGCGCTGCTGGGCTCGGTGACTTCGAACCAGACGCGCGCCCAACGACCGGTGGCGGCGGCCTTCGTGCGCGAATCGCTGATGCGACAAACCCCCGACGGCTATGCCCGAAGTTGCGACGCGCTGGCCGAGGCGCAAGCAGCCAACATTAGTCAACTGCGTTGCCCGGCGCTGTTGGTCACCGGCGACGAAGACCCGGTCGCGCCACCGCAAGCGGTACGCATGATGGCCGAAAAACTTGCGCAGTCCGGCGCATGGGTCCAAACCGAAGTCCTGCGCCATTGTGGTCACTGGACGCCGATCGAAATGCCCGAGGCCTGCAACACCTTGTTACGCAGCTTTTATACGCAGCGCTTTACCAAATGATCCCCCCGGAAATGATCCATTCAGAACGGAGTCAGCCATGAGCGCGGTTCTATTCACCAATGTTCGCATTATCGACGGCAGCGGCAGCGCGCCCTATGTCGGTGAGGTTCTGGTACAGGGCAACCGCATTTCGCGTGTCTCGAAAGGTGCCCGCTCTCTGCCGGTTTCCGGTGTCACGCTGATCGACGGTGCCGGCGCAACCCTGATGCCCGGTATGGTTGAGGCCCACACCCACTTCGCCTGGAACAATTCGGCAACACTCGATGGCATTCAAGTCATGCCACTCGAAGAACATGTGCTGTGGACGGCCGGGGTTGCGCGCAGCTACCTCGATCACGGCTGGACCTCCTGCGTCGGTGCGGCAACCGCCAAACCCCGGCTCGATGTGGTGGTGCGTAACGCCATTAACGACGGCCTGATCAAAGGGCCGCGCTATTTGGCGGCCAGCCAGGAAATTACGGTCGCCGGCTCCCTGGGCGATGACATGTTGCCGCATTTACCCTACCCGGAGTTCAGTTTCGGTCAGGTGGTCAGCGGTCCGGAGGAAATGCGCAAGGTAGTGCGCATGTTCCTGAAGTACGGTGTCGATTCAATCAAACTGAATTTATCCGGCGATAACTTTGTGGCCGGTGCCAACGCCAAGACCACCTGGATGAGTGACGAAGAAGTGGCGATGGCGGTTCGCGAGGCCAACCTGCGCAACGTGCGCGTTACGGTTCATGCGCGCTCTTG
>JANORY010000258.1:0-14070 GCA_031415535.1 Burkholderiales bacterium
GCTGCCGAGCCAAATCGTTGAATCAACGTCACCGCGCCGCTGTCGGCCTCGTTTGCCCTCAGACCTGCTTGATCGAGCAGAAAGCGATTCAGCACGCGGTGCACGACCCGCAGCACCGGCGTGAGCAACTGCGGCTGCGCGGCCAGCAGCAGGCGCAATGGAATCGGCAGTGACAGCACCCATTGACGAACGGGCACACGCGGGAGTGAGCGACCAAGTGCGCCGCCGTCTGCGCCATCCGTCGAGCACCGCAAGACGGACAAAAGCCGCGCCGTTTACAGGAGAACGCCACCAGCTTGTCGTGGCCACAGTCGCCGCAGCGCAGACGCAGAAAACCGTCGGCGAGAATGCCACATTCGAGGAATGCTTCGAATTCGTCTTTGACGAACTGGGGAACACCGGCCCCTGCCGCCGCTTCGACTTGAGCGAAAAAGGTCGCGGCATGCTCTTGAACCAGCCGATACAGCGTGGTCTGTTCGGGACGGTGGCGTTCGCACCGAACCCGAGTGCCATGCGGCAACTGACAGGATTGCCCGCCAATGGCTTGCATATAAAAAGCTCCCGAGGTTTGAGCCTCGGAGCATCCCGTGCGGCGCCACGCGGCGCAATCGACCTGAATGCCTACTTCTGCGCGCCTACGACTACCGGTCTACCTGCGCGCTAAGTTCATTTGGTCTGACAGAATCCGCTGCCGCACGTGGCATGCTGCTCGACGAACCCGCCGCCGGTGTACCCAAGGTCGAGTCGGCGCAAATCCTCGAGGTGTTGGGTAAGTTGCCCGTCGATATCGCCATTCTGATCATTGAACACGACATGGACCTGGTGTTTCGCTTCGCCAAGCGCATTACCGTACTCGTGCAGGGCGAGGTGCTGTGCGAAGGAACACCCGCCGAGATCGAAAAAGATCGACGGGTACGTGAGGTCTACCTGGGTGAAGCACATGACTGAAGTCAGCGCTGCCGGGATCGAGGGCGTCCCGCGAGCCGGGCTTGAAGTTGCTTCACTGCGCACCGGCTACGGACCGACCATCGTGCTCGAGGACATCAGCTTCAGTTTGCCCGAACGCGGCGCGCTGGCGGTGCTCGGCCGCAATGGTGTCGGCAAGACCACTTTGCTCGCCAGCCTGATGGGCCATAGCACGTTTCACTCGGGCAGCATCACGTTCAAGGGACGTCGGATCGAAGCGATGCCTGTGCATGAACGCGCGCGGCTGGGCATCGGCTATGTGCCGCAGACGCGCGATGTTTTTCCGTCGCTAACGATCGAAGAAAATCTCGCCGTGGCGGCGCGCCCCGGGCGCTGGCCAATGGCGCGTGTCTATGATTTGTTTCCGCGACTGGCCGAGCGGCGCAGCCACATGGGCAACCAGATCTCGGGCGGTGAACAGCAGATGCTGTCGATTGGCCGGGCGCTGATGGGCGATCCCTCGCTGTTGCTTTTGGACGAACCGCTCGAGGGCCTCGCACCGATCATTGTGCAAGCGCTGCTTGAAAGTATCGGCAGGCTGATCCGTGAAGAAGCATTGACGGTGATCCTGGTCGAACAATCGGCGAAGCTTGCATTACAAGTGATGCAGACGGCGCTGGTGCTTAATCGCGGGCGGGTTGCGTATTCAGGAAGCAGCGCCGAGTTGCTGGCTGATCCGGATCGATTGAGTGCGCTGGTAATGGCTGGTTAAGGCTCGCTGATAGGCCTGCCGCGTTGGTAGCTTCATCATCCGCTTGATGAGACCTGACAGACGTGACCTGCACCCTTGACGGGAATCGGCTATGTACATACAATGTCCATGTTCATGGTTTCCCTAATGGAATAGTTCAAATGGCCGCAGCCGTAGAGCGAATTGTCGTCCAAGCGACATCGCAAGACAAAAAGGCAATCGCCGCAAAGGCGAAGAAACTGGACATACCCATTTCGGAGCTGATGCGCCGAGGTGCCTTTGCCTATCAGTCCGACGAGTCAGATAACGAATTGAGTGCGCTCGCCGAAGCGGCAAAGGCTGCTGCTGATCGCGCCGGCCTTGCAATTGACGACGCCTTGGATTTCATCGAATCGAGCAACATGCGTATTGCGGCAATGGAGAGCAAGGCTTCCAAGTCCCGTTCTCGTAAGGCTGCCTGATGGGTGTGACCGACAAGATTTGGGGTGCCCTGACCTCAATGATCAAACTCGAAGACAAAGTGAACCGGCAGTCCGAAGCCATGAAGAGCCAACAGCAGAAGATTGAAGACCTTACAGGCCGGGTGATCCGGCTGGAGTCACAGTTGGAACTTCTGACGAGTGCCGCACTCGTCAAGAGACTCAAAGGCGATTGAGGGCTTTACTGGCTTGGCGATCCTGCCGTCAAAGTGGTAGCAGGGCGTGCGGCGGCACCTGTGAAGACAAGGCCAGCAATATCTTCTTGCGAATAACCGCGATCAAGGTCCAGCCCGGTCAGGCGCCAACGGTGAACATCGAGTTTGAACGGCCGGTGTATGCGCTCGAAAAAACGCGTCGGCCAACTCACGCCGCCCAGGTTTTGATGGTCGAACATCTCCACCTCAGCGATTGCGCCTTGGGTGCTGACCATGCCCTCAAGCGAGAACCACACACGGCGAGCGATTCGATCGGCCTTGCCGATCCACATCAGCACCGTGTCTTCGCGCGCATACCCCAGGCCGGGGCGCAATCGGGCCAGCAGCCGATCGCAATCGACGCCGTTGATTATTTCCGAGCCCGATAATTCGACTATCGCATCGCGTTCGAGAAGATACATCGGGCCGAGTAAAAACAGCCGATAGCCTTCAGTGACCAGCGCTGCAGCCGCACGCTTTTCGTTATCACTGTCGTGCTGGCCGTTGTACCAGACGTCGACGCTACTGACCGAGCGCGAGACTTGTTTGACGCCACCAGGTCCCTGGTGACGTTGGCCAATGAATCGGCTGGCCGGGATCATTCGTTCTTCTGACGATCCGCGAAACTGGTCGTCGACCAGCACCGGCTGCAGGCGCTTTACCAGCGAGAACCATTGGCCGTCATAGCTCACATTGATATCCTTTAGCTTGCGGTACGCCGCCCAGCCGTGCGCTTTGGCTGAGGCTTCCAGTAGTGCCTGTGCCTCGGCGGTTGAGCGCTCGCCTTGTGCCGGTGGCAAAGACGCGCATGCGGCTAAAAGCAACAGGGTGAGTCCCCACAGGCCGATCCGTCCCAATGAATGTTTTCGCAATGCAATTCTCCTAAGTGCCCGAGCACTGATCAGCCTTAAAGCGCTGATATCAGCGACCCTTAATTGTCCGCGGCTATCGGCGCGTCGCTTGAAATCCAAGCGTATTGTGGGGGTTTAGGCGGGATCGGCTGCGTCCAATACTCTGCCAACTGCGAATGTGCTCGGTTTGGGCCTTGTGGCTTGCTATCGACTAGAAGATCATAATCGCGAGCATTCAATCCGCCGATATTCAGCCACCATCCGGTTTCGCTCCTGGAGTCTCTATGCGTATTTTGCTCGTCGAAGACGACCTCGAACTAGGCGCGGGACTGAAGGTCAGCCTTGAAACGGAGCACTACTTTGTCGACTGGATTCAGCAGGCGGAAAAGGTGGTTTCGTACCTGAGCGCCGCCCATTACGAGTTGATCATTCTCGATCTGGCACTACCTGAGCTTCCCGGTCTCGAATTGCTCAATCAGCTTCGTAGTCGGACCGATCCGCTTAAATCAATTGCGGTCCTGATCATCACGGCAATGGATTCCGTCAGGCAACGGGTCGCCGGACTGGATGCAGGTGCAGACGATTATCTGGTCAAGCCGTTCGCTCTGGCCGAACTTCATGCTCGCATCCGTTCGGTCATCCGACGCCGGAACGCGGCGTCCAGCAATTTGATGCAACTCGGTCAACTGACGCTTGACCTGAAATCACGTCAGGCAAAGATTGGCGATACCGACCTCGAGCTATCGAATCGCGAAGCCGCTGTCCTTGAGGTTTTGATGCTGCACGCCGGTCGGCCGGTAAGCAAGGGCCAAATGATCGAAAGTCTGGGTAGCCGGGACGACATCGTGTCGGATAACGCCATTGAAGTCTACGTCCATCGGGTACGAAAGCGGCTTGAACCGGCCGGGATCAAAGTGCGAACTTTGCGTGGCATTGGCTATTGCCTCGAAAGAGTCCGACACTGATGAACCTGACCGCCCGCTTGCTGGAATGGATGATCGGGCCACTACTGTTTTTTTGGCTGATCAGCATCGGCACCGCCTACCTGGCTGCCCTTGCTACCGCCAATATTGCCGTTGATCAGCATCTTGAATCGGTCGCGCTGGTTTTGAAATCCGAGTGGCAGCAGGCTCAAACGAGTGCGGCCAATTTTGATTTTCCGTCAAGCTGGTCGCGCCAGTGGCTGTTGCAGGGACCGAAGGGCTCGGTTGAGTTCGCCGTCGTCGATGAATTCTGGAATCTGAAGTCTGGCGACGCGGGCTTCAGCCAGGCCTTGCTCGACTATCAGGCGCTATTTCTGAGTCGTCGTGCTTGTACTGCTGGCACTTTGTCAGAGGCTACCGATCTCGTTCTGGAGTTGTCACCGCACCGGGTACGTTGCGTCGAAGCGTCAAGCGGTCCCGATCGGCTGCTCATCTTCGTCGCACAGAACAAGCACTATCAAACGCCGTTTATTCGCAGCATTTTGCTCAGCGAAGCGATTCCTCAAAGTGTCATCTTGTTGCTGGCTCTGGGTTTGGTCTGGTACGGAATCACCTATGTCAGCCGACCCATGAGCGAGTTACGCGATCAGTTATCGGCGCGCGGCACGGAGAATCTGACTGCGATCGAGACCCACAGTGTGCCGCATGAGTTGGAGCCATTGATGCAAGGCATTAATGAGTTGATGTCTCGATTACGGCAGTCGCTGCTGGCGCAACAACGGTTTATTTCTGATGCCGCGCATCAATTGCGGACGCCGCTGGCAGCCTTAAGAACCCAAAGTGAGCTGCTGATCAGTTTGCCGGAGGGTGTCAAACGGGAACACGCCTTGCAGCGCCTCTTGAGTACCACCGAGCGTGCAATCAGATTGTCGACGCAGTTGTTATCGCTGGCCCGCGCCGGGAGCGCCGCTACTACCGCCGACCGAAGCAGGATCAATCTGGGCACCTTATGCGAATCGGTGGTCACCGACGTCGCAGAAACCGCCATCGCTCGGGATCTCGAGTTTTCTTACGACGCCGGCGACGCAGACTTCGAAGTGTTGGGCGATGAGACCTTGTTGGGGGAACTGATTCGAAACCTGCTCGATAACGCATTCAAATATACCCCGAGGCAGGGTAGCGTCAGCCTGTCCTTGAACGCCCTGCACCGTGAACTCCTGGTCGAGGACTCGGGACCTGGAATACCCGCCGGCGAACGTGAATCGATCTTTGCGCCGTTCGCGCGCCGTTCCTTAATGGATCGGGATACGGGCCACGCAATCGCCGGCAGCGGCTTGGGTCTGGCGAGTGTTCGCGAGGTTGCCCGAGCCCACCGCGCCGAAATCAGCGTTTCTGAATCGGTTTTAGGCGGTGCCCGCTTCAGCTTGAGGTTTTTGTAAGCTTCGCGCCAACAAGCGTCAGAACAGTGTAAGAACCGCGCATTAACCTGCGTTTCCCGGTAAAACTATATCGAACTGGGGCGGAGGCAAACATGTCAACTCATATTGAATCAGTTCTGCTCGAGACGCGCGTATTCGAGCCTTCGGCAGCACTCGTGCTGAACGCGGCGATTTCGGGCCGCGCCCAATATGATGCACTGTGCGATGAAGCCGATCGCGATCCTTCCGCGTTCTGGTCGAGACTGGCGCGCGAGCACTTGCGCTGGAGCAAACCGTTCACCCGCGGACTCGACGAGCGCAATGCGCCGTTCTTTAAATGGTTTGAAGACGGCGAGCTGAACGTGTCGGCGAACTGCCTGGATCGGCACATCGGCACGCCCATCGAGCACAAGACCGCCATTGTCTTCGAAGCGGACGACGGCACGGTCACTCGGATCAGTTATCGCGAACTGTACGAGCGGGTCTGCCGATTCGCCAACGGCATCAAGTCACTTGGCTACCGCAAGGGCGAGCGCGCGATCATCTACATGCCCATGTCGATTGAAGCCGTTGTCGCGATGCAGGCCTGTGCACGGCTCGGCATCATTCATTCGGTGGTGTTCGGCGGATTTTCGGCCAAGAGCTTGCATGAACGGATTCTCGACACTGGGGCAACGTTGGTGATCTGTGCCGATGCGCAGATGCGCGGCGGCAAGGCGATTGCGCTGAAACCAGCGGTCGACGAGGCGATTGCACTGGGCGGCTGCGAGACGGTTCGCAGAATCATCGTATGGCAACGGGCTGGCACCCAAATTACTTGGCATAACGAGCGTGACGTGACCATGCAGTCGGTTGAGGACGGTCAATCCAGTGACTGCCCGCCGCTTGCCGTCGGCGCTGAGCACCCGCTGTTCATTTTGTATACCTCGGGGTCGACCGGCAAGCCCAAAGGGGTTCAGCACTCGTCAGCCGGATATTTGCTGCACGCGCTGTTATCCATGAAGTGGACCTTCGACATCAAATCCAGCGATGTGTTCTGGTGCACCGCCGACATTGGTTGGGTCACCGGCCACACTTACGTCGCCTATGGCCCGCTGGCCTGTGGAGCGACCCAAGTGATCTTCGAAGGGGTGCCGACCTATCCGGACGGCGGCCGCTTCTGGGAAATGATCTACCGACACCAGGTTTCGATTTTCTACACCGCACCGACGGCGATCCGCAGCCTGATCAAGATCGGCGAGGCCAATCCGTCGGTGCATCCGAGTCGTTATGACTTGAGCAGTTTGCGAATACTCGGATCGGTCGGCGAGCCGATTAATCCTGAAGCGTGGATGTGGTACTACAAGAACGTCGGCGCTGAGCGTTGCCCGGTGCTGGATACCTGGTGGCAGACCGAAACTGGCGGACACATGATCACGCCCCTGCCCGGCGTTCACGGCTTGAAGCCTGGCAGTTGCACGATGCCGCTACCCGGCATTGCAGCGGCAATTGTCGACGAAACTGGTGCCGATGTCGGCAAAGGCAAGGGCGGCTTTCTGGTGATCAAGAAGCCTTGGCCATCGATGATTCGCACCATCTGGGGCGATCCGGAGCGATTCAAGAAGAGTTATTACCCGGACGACTTTCAGGGCAAGTATTACCTGGCCGGCGACGGTGCCCATACCGATCTCGACGGCTATTTCTGGATCATGGGTCGTATTGATGACGTACTGAACGTCTCCGGTCATCGCCTCGGGTCAATGGAGATCGAGAGCGCGCTGGTCTCCAACCCGCTGGTTGCCGAGGCCGCAGTTGTGGGCCGACCTGATGATCTGACTGGCGAGGCAGTCTGCGCCTTCGTCGTGCTCAAACAGAGCCGGCCGGATGGCGACGCGGCGGTGTTGCTTGCCAAGCAGCTTCGCGACTGGGTTGGCAAGGAAATCGGACCGATCGCCAAGCCCAAGGACATCCGGTTTGGTGAGAATCTGCCCAAAACACGCAGCGGCAAAATCATGCGGCGCCTGCTTCGCTCGATCGCCAAGGGTGAGCCGATTACGCAGGACATTTCAACGCTCGAGAATCCGGCGATTCTCGAGCAACTTTCAGAACTCAACTAAGCAGCTTCCATTTCCAACCCGCAACTACAACGGAGACATTATGGCCAGTGTGATCGCAAGCACGAACAGCGTGCATGTAAGCCCAGCCGAGGAGCGAAAAGTCATTTTCGCCTCTTCCCTGGGTACTATTTTTGAGTGGTACGATTTTTATCTTTTCGCAGTACTTGCGATCTTTTTCGTTGACAAGTTTTACCCCCCTGGCAACCCCACCGTTGCCTTGCTAGCCTCTTTGGCCACTCTTGCAGCCGGCTTCCTGGTACGGCCTTTCGGCGCTTTGTTTTTTGGGCGGATTGGCGACATTATCGGTCGCAAATACACCTTCCTGGTAACCATCTTGTTGATGGGCGGTGCAACCGCAGCGTTAGGCTTTCTACCCACCTACGCTCAGATTGGTGACGCTGCCTGGATTATTTTGCTGGCGTTGCGTCTGCTACAAGGCTTGGCCTTGGGCGGCGAGTATGGCGGAGCGGCAACCTATGTCGCTGAGCACGCACCCGCTAATGGACGCGGCCTGTCAACTGCCTGGATTCAAACGACTGCTACGCTTGGACTATTCCTTGCGTTGATTGTGATTTACCTCTGCCGTACCAACTTGTCTGCCGATGACTTCAAGCAATGGGGCTGGCGCATTCCGTTTTGGTTGTCGATTTTGTTGCTGATTTTTTCGCTCTACATTCGCCTGAAGCTCAATGAGTCACCACTATTTCAGAAGATGAAAGCCGAGGGCAAGTCGTCGAAATCACCCTTGACCGAAAGTTTCTTGCGCTACCCGAACAACAAATTTGTACTCCTCGCGCTTTTGGGCGCCACCGCGGGTCAAGGTGTTGTCTGGTATACCGGCCAATTTCAGGTGTTGTTCTTTTTGCAGAACGCGGTCAAGGTTGATTTTCAAACGACCTATCTGCTGCTCGCGATCGCCTTATTGTTGTCTACGCCATTTTTCATATTTTTTGGATGGTTGTCGGACAAAATTGGACGCAAGTGGATCATCCTGGCAGGCTGCGCACTGGGTGCCTTGACCTACTTCCCGTTGTTTAATGCGCTGACTGAGGCGGCCAACCCTGCGCTTGTGAAAGCTACCAAGGAAACGCCGGTGGTTGTCATGGCTGATCAGACGGGCGAAAAGTGCGATTTCAGTTTCTTTGCTTCGTTGCTTCCACAGCATGACGATCACAAGAAGGAATGTGTGAAGGTCAAGAAGCAGTTAACGGGTGCCGGTGTCAACTTCACCTATGGCTCAGCCCTTCCGGACGCCCCGGTTGCTGTTCAAGTAGGCAAGGAGCCGATTGTCAAGAGCACAGACCCCAAGGCGATCGCGGCGGCGCTGCAAGCAGCGGGTTATCCCGATAAAGCTGATCCTGCGCAAATCAACAAGCCAGCCGTGGTGGGCATCATCTTTATCATGATGCTGTATGTCACGATGGTCTATGGGCCTATCGCTGCGCTTCTGGTTGAACTCTTCCCCACGAAGATTCGCTACACCTCGATGTCCTTGCCGTATCACATTGGTAATGGTTGGTTTGGCGGGTTCCTGCCCTTTACCGCGACCTTCTTGTCCATTGCGGCGGGTAATATCTATCAGGGTCTGTGGTATCCCATCATCATTGCTTCGATGACCTTTGTGATCGGCGCGCTGTTCTTGCCCGAAACCAAAAATCTGGACCTGCATCGAGATGCTTGAGTGCTGAGTCTTAGGCAGTAAACAAACCCCGGCCAGTTGCCGGGGTTTTGCATTCTTGAACCCGCCAGTCGGCCGGTGTCACTGATCGGCGTAATCAGGCCAGTAACATTCCTGGTGGGATATCGACAAAAGTCCCTGCGTGAGGGACATACTTATAACGATTCAATCGCTTCGTGTGCCGATTGGTCCCGACGACCGAGAACAAAAGAGCACGCCTCGTGCCTGCAAGTCACGAATCTGCGCCTCGCTATAACCCACTTCGCGCAGCACCACTTCGTTATGTTCGCCCAGCCCAGGCGCGGGGCCGGGCGCGCGCTTACTCGCTCCATCGAGCTCCAAGGGACTGGCGACCGTAAGCCCAGAACCATCGGCAAACGGCACCAGCGCGCCACTGGCACGCATTTGTTCGTCGTTATCAACGTCGGCCAGGGTTCCGATTACGCCAAAGGTAATGCCGGCCGCGTCGAGCCGCGCCCGCCAATCGGCCAGATCACGTTCACTGAAACGCGCGTCGAAGAGCGCAATCAGTTCCCGGTGATAAACGCCGCGCGCCAGCGCGGTCGTAAAACGTTCGTCCTGGCTCAGAGCTGAAAAGTCCAGTGCCTTGAGCAGGGGCTCGAATTGCCGAGCGTCATTGAGCACCGCCAAACTCAACCAGCGATTATCGCGACAACGATAAATATTGGTCAGCGGATTTGGTGCCTCGGTACGGGGCGGGCGAGGCACAAATTTCGCGCCACTCAGTTGTCCTTGCACCAAAAACCCATTGGCCCACAAGCCGTTCGACAGTAACGAAGAACTGACCATGCCGCCACGCCCAGTGCGCTCGCGCCGATAGAGCGCGGTTGCAATGGCACCGAACAGGGCGCTCGCACTCGGGTGATCACCCATACCAGCGACCGAGCGTGCGGGTGTCGCATCGGCGTCGGCGCGCACCAGATCCATGAGGCCGGAGCGTGCCCACCAGGCGGTTGCGTCGAAGCCAGTCTTGTCGGCCTCGGGACCGTGCTCGCCATAGGCGGTAAACGATGCGTAGATCAGGCGCGCATTCAAAGGTGAGATTGCTTCGTAGTCCAGTTTCAAGCGGCGCCGAACCGGCAGCGGATAATTGGTGATGAACACATCGGCGGCGGCAATCAGCCTATACAAAATCGCCAAACCGTCGGGCTGCTTGAGGTCCACGGCAACGCTGCGCTTGTTGCGTGAGTCGAGTTCCCACGGATAGTTGCGTTCACTGACCGGCCCGCCTGGAAGACGATAGAGCTCGCGATAGGCGTCGCCCTCGGGTGGCTCAATCTTGATGACATCGGCGCCGAAGTCGGAAAGGATGGTCGCGGCGGCTGGCGCAGCGATGAAGCTCGCGCAGTCAATGACCCTCAGGCCATCGAACGGTCGTTGATCAGATTGCATCGTTGCCATCCATCGCTGAGCCTTTAAGCGTCAGCGCCTCAGAGCGTCAGATAACCGCCATCGACCGTCACCACCGAACCGGTCATGTAGCTGGCCGCATCCGATGCTAAAAATATCGCCGGCCCCGCCAACTCGGACGGCAAGCCGACGCGCTGCATCGGCACATGTCGCAGAAAGCCATTCAAGCGTTCAGGATCATCGCGCAGTCGCTGTGCAGACTGTTCGGCAGTGCCGCCGTCGATGTCGGTGACGGCAACAATGGCACCGGCTAGCGCTAATCCCGTAGCGATGGCAGCGCCGTTACCGGCTCCGGCACCGGTAACCAGCGCGACCCGATCGGTCAGTCGAAAATCCATGAACATCCTTCCGTAAACTAGCCTGACTATTTGGCGAGCATGATATGCAGTCAATCGATCGCTTCGCCAGCCTTGGAGATTACCACCTATGACTTCACCCAGCCTCGCATGTGACGTCCTCATCGCGGGCAGCGGTGCCTCGGGCCTGACGGCGGCCATCACCGCGCACGACGCTGGCCTCAAAGTGCTGATTGCCGAAAAAGAGCCAGTGTTCGGCGGTTCCACTGCCTACTCGGCCGGCGTGGTCTGGATCCCGTGCAACGATCAAGCTGTGGCCGCCGGCATTGCCGACAGTGCGGACCAGGCCTTGCGCTATCTGAGCAGTGAAGTCGGCGACAAACTCGATGTGCCGAAGGCGCGCACCTTCGTGACCCGCGCGGCGACTATCCGCGAACTGGCTGAGAAGCTCGGCATTGACGCCGATGGACTTGCTGAAACGGTCGATAACTTTAATCGCGGTGCGGTTGACGGCAAAGACCCGCAATTTGATCGTGGCTCGGACGCGTATCAGCGCTTCAACGGCTCGCCGAATCAGCAGCCGAACCCGTGCGTCGCGCCAGTGCAGCATGGGCCGTTCTACGCGGTGCGCATCGTGCCGGGCGATATCGGCACGTTCCTTGGGCTGCGCACCGATCCCTTGGCGCGGGTGCTCAACGATACTTCGCAGGTCATAGCAGGGCTGTACGCGGTCGGCAATGACCAAACCAGCGTGATGGGCGGCACCTATCCGGGGGCGGGGATTACGCTGGGCCCGGCGATGACCTTCGGTTATCTGGCCGCTCGACATGCGGCCGGACTGGAGCGATGCTCGTGCCCCGGCCTATATCAAAGCATGATTCTCTGTTGACCCTAACGGCCAAAAAGGCTAAGCACTTCAGCCGCATATTGGGCGGAATGTGACTGGTGTATCTCGTGTCCAGCGCCTTGAACGTGTGAGTGGCTCAATACCCGTGAGCCGATGCTGGCCTTGAGTCGATCAATATCCGAGCCGGTGAGCATGCCCACCAGCTCGCGGTCAGCTTCAAGAATCAATGTCGGGCAGGTCACTTTGCGAAGTATCGCTTCATGTTCAAAGCCAATGCTGAAGTCTTCGCGCGCTCCTGCCGCCGCGACTGCGGCATCCACATGAAAGTAGCGTGCCGCTGCTGCCGCGATAACGGCTGCCGGGAAGAGATCGCCCCAGGTCACCGGCGCATTGCCGAGCATCGCCGTTAGTGCCTTGTCAAGGCTGGTTCTTTCCTGCGTTGTATAGCTGTCCAGCAATGGCGCGAGCGCATGTGAAAAGCGGTAGACAAACGCCAGTCGGGTACGCAGATCTCCGGTCGGCATGAATCCAAACGGGCGTTTGGCATAGTGATCATGGAAAGTAGCAAGGCTCTGATTTTCAAGGTCTCGCCGCTGGAGCCGTTCAGCCAGTTCACCGAACACAGCGCGCCTTAGCGGATGGTCCGACCAGCGCGCTCGTTCGGTAATGAAGAAGGGTCCATCCTCAAGAACCACGCCACGCACGAACGATGGCAATTCAGCGGCCACCCCTGCCGCCACCAGCGCTCCAAGCGAATTGCCCGCAATGACCACACCATCAGGGAAACTTGCCTTCACGAGCGCGCAAATATCCTGGACGTAATCGACGACCTGGTACTGGCGGCCGGACGCGCGCCCGGAGAAACCGTGACCCCGCAAGTCAGGGGCAGTCACGCGAAAGCGCGTTGACAAGCTCGCCAATACGGGCATGAATCCAAACCATGCGGCATTCATTCCGGGAAGCAGAAGTAGGTCATGCCCATTGTTCGGACCCGTGACGTAGTACAAGGCCGGTCCGATAGGATTTTCGAAGACGCTGGCTTGCCAGCCAGGCAGATCCACGGGCGATCCGTCCCATCGCCTGGGCGTGCGGTCGTGCGCGAGTTCTGCCATTTACTGAGCCTGCACGAACTCGAACATGATTCCGGCCGCGTCGTGCGGGCTGACGCATACAGTGCCGTCGATGTCGGCATATTGGACGCGATTCGCGTCGAGTATTTTACGAAGCACGTCCGGTTCGCGAACCGAGATCGTGACGGCCGCCCCGCAGGGCACTCGCACGGCTACCGGTTCGCCAATACCCGGAAAGCGCCGGCGAAACTCGTCGACACGCATGATCCGCAGGCCGGTCTCACCGGCGCAGAAGTCCATCGCATGCGCACCGTGCGGCACCGGATCAAAACCATAGAACGCGCTCATGCCTGCTACGGTATTTTCGTAGGCGGCTGCGGTTGCGATGCAAGTCAGTCGAAGCATGGTGCCGGCGGTGTTGGGGTGCGCCAGGAACTCCGGCAAGTTGTACTGCGTAAGGTCTGCCCATTGCACGGCATTGGCACACACAGCGGTTTGCCCGGACTTGGGCATCACGATCTTCAGGTCAGCCGGCTTGACAGCAGCATTGCCCGCCATTTGCAGTTTCCAGAACTCCATGTCGTAGCCCAGCGCGCTCCAACGCGCATGCACGCGATCGGCGTCGCTGGTCGAGTGGACCGCCATCGCAAATCCCTCCGGCCCGCCCAGTATGCCCAGCATGGACGGATGGGCAAACGCACGGTCGCAGAGTGCGAATTCCATGAAGTTGGCAACCAGTGGATTCCTGGATTTGAACAGTACAACGAGGCTGCCACCACTGCCCCCTGAAGGCCCTCCGCCCATGACGGCAAACGGGCGCACCGGCCTCACCACAAAACCAAGCCGTTTCATCAGGTCTTCCGAATGACGGTGATCGAAGGTGTTCATCATCAGGTGATCAAGGTCGAGCAGGTCTTTCTCTTTCATTAAATACCTCGCTGTGATTGGTGATCGATTATCGTTGCAAACCGCGATTGCCATTCGCGGCTATCATGCGCGCAACGTCTTCGTGTTTCTCTTGAGGTGATCATGCTGGAAGGAATCCGAGTTCTCGATCTGTCACGGGTGATCGCGGGACCCTATTGCGCGATGTTGCTCGCTGATCTGGGTGCCGACGTCATCAAGATCGA
>JANORY010000259.1:0-3317 GCA_031415535.1 Burkholderiales bacterium
ATACCGCTCGCTGCTTGTTCTGCTGTGAGTTCAATGATAAACCGACTACCGTTTCAAATTGTTCGGTTGCCGCTGCTGCTGCTGTGTTCGGCAATCATTGAGCGAAAGATACAATCCATGAGGTTTCCATTTCCCTACCGACAGGCTTGTATACATGATCTCTGGTCCCTTGCCACCACCACTGGCCGGCATTCGCATACTTGATCTGTCGGCCGTGTACTCCGGCCCGATGGCCGCGGCATTGCTGGCCGACCAGGGTGCCGACGTTATCAAGGTGGAAAGTCCGGGCGGCGACATCTGCCGCAACATCGGCCCGGCGAAAGGTGACATTTCGGCGACCTTTGTTGCGATGAACCGGGGTAAACGTTCAATTGTTCTGGACCTGAAGAAAAAAGCGGGACAGGAGGTGCTACAGGACCTGATTGCCCGCACCGACGTGCTGATGGAGAACTTTCGACCCGGTGTCATGGCCAAGCTGGGCTTTGATCGCGAAACGTTAAGCCGCATCAACCCGCGGCTGATTTATCTGTCGATCACCGGTTTTGGTCAGGACGGCCCGTACACCGAGGCGCGGGTCTACGATGCCGTGATTCAGGCGGTCTCGGGTATGTGTGCGTCGCATCTGGAGAAGCCCGGCGGCGAACCCGGTCTGGTGTCAACGACCATCTGTGACAAGCTCACCTCGATGACCGCCGCACAAGCGATCACCACGGCGCTACTGGCGCGTGAGCGTGATGGTCATGGCCGGGTGATCGAACTGAACATGCTGGACACCGCGCTGGCTTTTAACTGGCCGGACGCCATGTATAACCACATGTGGCTCGATGATCCGCCGCCAGCATTTCCCGAGGTCGGCGGTACCTTGCGGCCCTACAAGACCCGCGACGGTTATCTGACCACGATGACGCCACAGCAAGATGAGTTTAATGCCCTATGCGAGGGTTTGGGTGCGCCACAACTCGCACAAGATCCACGATTCTCCAGCCTCGCGGCGCGCTCGCGACACCCGAAGGAAATACGCGCAACCCTTGAGCCCTTGTTTGCCGCGCAGGACACCGACCCGCTGGTCGCGCGATTGCACACGGCCGATGCGCCAGTGGGCAAAGTCAATCGCAAACCGGAAGTGCTCACCGATCCACAGGTGGTTCATAACCGTGCCTTGGTTGAAATCGATCACGGCGCACTGGGCCGGATTCGGGTCGCCCGTGCGGCCGCTCGCTTTGATGCCGGCGATCCGCCGGCACTGCGCCCGGCACCGCATCTGGGGGCGCACAGCGAGGAGGTACTGCGCGAATTGGGTTACGATGCAGGGCGAATCGCGTTGCTCAAAAAAACTGCGGTGCTTGGCGCACCTAAATAGGAGACATCATGTGGTCTGTAATATTGGCACCAATTCTGGCCCTGTCTTTGAATGCTGCGGCCCTCGCCCAGAGCAGTGGTGAGTTTCCCAACAAGCCGATTCGCGTACTGGTGCCGTTTGCGGCCGGCAGCGGCGCCGACAGCTCAGCCCGAGTCGTTGCCAATGAAATGCAGCGCCTGCTCGGCCAATCGGTGTTGGTTGAAAACAAGCCCGGTGGCAGTGGTGCGGTGGCGGCGCTGGCCGTCAAGCAGGCACCGGCCGACGGCTACACCGTGTTGGTCGGCACCAGTTCACCGATGACGGTCAACACCATCATGGTCAAGAATCTGCCGTACGATCCGGTCAAGGATTTCAAGGCGATTCATGGCATTGGTCGCAGCCAGAATATTTGGTATGTTGCCAATGAGTCACCGGTAAAAACCTTGCCCGAGCTGTTGGCGCTGGGCAAAACACGCCCCTTGACGATGGGCACCTATTCGCATGGCTATCAGATTGCATTCGAGTGGGTCAGCTTGTTGTCAGGCACCAAGTTTACTTATGTACCCTACAAAGGTCAGGCGCAGATATTTACCGATATTGTCGGTCGCCAACTGGACGTCGGACTGGGTGACCTGGGCGGTGCGCTGGCGCTGATCCAGGGCGGCAAGTTCCGCGCGATTGCGGTCTCGGGCGATCAGCGCCATCCGGCGTTACCCAAGGTGCCCACGATCAAGGAAACCTACCCTGAGTATTCGAACTACGCCTGGACCGCATTTTGGGTGCGCAGCGAAACACCGCCCGAGGTGCACAGCAAGTTGACGAACGCGGTTCAACAAGCCATGCGTACCCCAGAATTCGCAAAGTTCGTTGAGTCGCAAGGCAGTGAGACGATGTTTGAATTCGGACCAGAGGCGATGGGCAAATATCAGGTGGCTGAAATTGCGCGCTTTAAAGTGATTGCCGACGCGGCCGGAATGAAGGCGGAATGAAGTCTGTAGTAAGTCTGAAAGAAATCTGAAAGAAGTTTGCATGAAGTTTGAATGAAGCCGAAAAAGATGCCTCTTCAAGCTCGAGCGGGCAGCAGATCGGCGTAGGCTCCCGCCACCAGGTGCTCCGCCCGAACGCCTAAGGTGTTCATCAAATCGCGGGCTTCGAGTTCGGCTGAGCGCGGATTTTCCCCGTCCGCCAGCACCACTTCAAGTTCCATGAATTCGCCAAGCCCGACAACCCGATCCAGATGTATGCGCGTGCGCCCGACCAGATACAGCGTCCGTTGCTTGACGACCCGACCGACGATTCCGTAGGCCAGTTCAAGTGCGTCGCGGGTTGCATGGAGATCGCAGATCTCGACGATTCTGTAGGACGAGTTCTTCGGCCCGGATTGGTCGGCGCGTTGGTAGAAAATGAGCTGGGCTTTGCCATCGGCAAACTCGCGTAATTTCAGGCGGCCGTTGGGGCAGGCAAAGAACGTGTCGTCCTGGGCGATTTCAAGCGGCCCTTGGTCGGCAATGCTTCGGGCGTTCGCCTCAAGTTGGGCGCGATCGGCGACCCGTGCCTTGATCTCGATATTGTTGGCCATTTGAGCATTGTATAGAGGTCGATTTGCGTTATATTAGGCGCGCTTGCAGGTATCAACCGGTAAGGCAGGCATCAACCGTCAAGGCTGAAAACACCGTTGGCAGCCGGAACCCACAGTGGGCGCAAAGCCCCGGAGGAGATTCGATGAAAATTTATGCAGACCCGATCACCGTCAATTGCCGCAAGGTACTGGCTGGACTGACGCTGATGAACGTGCCGTTTGAGCGGGTTCATGTCGACTACTTTAGCGGGGAACAAAAATCCGCCGCGTACAAGGAAATCAATCCGAACGAATCGGTGCCGGCGATGGTAGACGGCGACTTTGTCCTTTGGGAATCCAACGCGATTCTGCAATATGCAGCCGATAAGCACGGCAAGGCGGCGTTTTATCCGACCGAAC
>JANORY010000260.1:0-2032 GCA_031415535.1 Burkholderiales bacterium
CTTGCCGAGCCTGAAGTCCGAAGCGTCGGGATTTGCCGGCACAAGCTGATTAATGGCACGATACACCGAAGCCAGCAGTCTGGTCTTTGGATGGGACTTGTACCCTGCGGGGTTATCCGCAGCGAGCTTTGTCACCACCGCTTCGAGCTCGTCGAGAGCGGATTTGAAGGTACGGTAGTAGTAGAGGCTCCAGCCGTTCGCGATCACAGCAAGCCTTACTTTACCTTCGCGCCCTTGACCAGCTTGCCAATTCGGCGCAGTTGGTCGGAATCCGCAGCAACGATATGTTGCGGGTGCTTGGTCATCTGCTCCTCCAGGAACTGCAGGAAGGCTGCCACTACGGGGTCGCCGTCGTCAGATTTCTTTTTTCGCTGCCGAGCCGTTTTTGCCGACAGCAGCACCGCGCCATCAGCCACCACCGTCACTTGCACCTTGCCAGAAAACTCCGTATGAGCATTGAAGAACCCGGCTGGAAGGCGTATGCCGCGCGAGTTTCCTACCTGGACGACCGTACCTTCGTATTGTTCCCGTCGCACCTTCAGTTCGCTCACGCTTACCTCCAGATGTATGCACGCTTGTAATTACTTGATAATACACCCGTTACCGGTCATTAGCCGGCATGACGACCACACCTTCGGCATCCCCAACGATGACATCGCCCGCAAACGCCGGTACCTCAATTCGTACGGTCGTGACGTTCCGAGATCAAGCGCGCCAGGGTCGCCAGCCCGCGATCTGCGGCCTCGCTGTTGGCGTGGGTGAAATTCAGCCGCAAGGCTGGGTAGCCTTGCGCTGAATCTGCGAAGAAAGGTGCGCCGGGCATGAAGGCCACCTTGTGTTCGATCGCGGCGCTTAACAACGCAGCGGTATCGATCGGCCGATTTAACCGGAGCCAGAAGAACAGGCCACCGGCGGGTGTGTCCCAGTTCGCCAGATCGCCAAACGAATGTTCGAGCGCACTTTGAAAATGATCGCGTTTGTTGCGATAACTATTCGCGAGTCTGACCAGGCGTTGTGCTCGCCCCACGTCGTTCAACTGCTCCAGCGCCAGCCATTGACTGATTCGATTGCTGTGCAGATCGGCGGCTTGTTTCAGACGAATCAGGTAGGGCATCAGTTCGGGCGACGCCGCCATGAAACCGAGCCGCAAGCCCGGCGCAAAACACTTCGAGAACGAGCCTTGGTAGATCCACGGGGCGCGTTTGATGCGCGCGCAGATGGGTGTACGGTCCGCCGCGTCGTAGACCAGATATCGGCGAGCTGTGCAGGTTGCTTGTACGCGATGAGAATTGCGGCAAAATCATGGTGTTCTCAAAAAAGGTCAACGGTATTGACGCTTTTGCCAATTTATCTAGTTCGGACTAATATGTCAATATGGTTGACTCAATAAATCAATCGCCAAACTTGGCAGCGGCACGGCAGGCGGAGTTGCGCGAATCGATCGAGTTAATCTTTTTTGGCTATCGTTCATTTACCGCTCAGCCCGACCGGATCCTGGCGCGCCGTCGGCTCGGACGGGTTCACCACCGGATTCTCTACTTTGTCGGCCGTGAACCCGGCATTTCAATCAATCGATTGTTGACTACTCTGGGTGTCAGCAAGCAGGCGCTCAATGGTCCGCTGCGCCGACTGCTCGAATCAAAGCTGGTGACGACACAAGCAGCCGCGCACGATCGTCGGATCAAGCAATTGCGCTTGACGGCCGAAGGCAATCGGCTCGAGAGCCAGTTGACCGGTACTCAGATGAAACACCTGTCCGAGGTGTTTGCACAAGCGGGCAGCGAGTCTGAAAACCGCTGGCGAATGCTGATGCGACTGTTAGCCGCGCAATCGGTGGCGTGAGCCAGGAGTTTGCCGGGGTTAAGAATGGGTGCGCAGAGCAGAGTGTCGACGCCCGCCCGTTCGTTTTAGGGCGTGAGTATTGAGCCGGCGTTCCGGTGCAGGCGATCCTTCCTGCATGACAGAATGGAGCGAACAAATCGCAGGGAGTGGGTCGATGAGTTGGCAACCGGAGCTGGATGAACTGAAGCGC
>JANORY010000261.1:0-1594 GCA_031415535.1 Burkholderiales bacterium
GCCGAGCGTTCGGTGCGCCAATATTTTGAACGGATAAAAGCGTTTTCCATGCTGTTCGACCACCAGACCGCCTTTGAAACGCCCCAATCGGAACAGCGGAAAATCTTTCACGAGGGCCATTTCATTGAATGTCGCGTCCTTTTTGAGCAGCCAATAGCGGTTGTTCGCGCCGTCATCGCGCAGCGAATCCAGCACATACGCCCAGCCGCCCGCCGTCCACTCCTTATTATATATCGACGCGAGGCACATGGCGAGCGAGTCGCGATTGGTTGCCCAGGCGGTCGGGGTCATGCCTTCGGCGGCAAAATCGACGTGCAAATCAAAAAACGGCAGGCTCGTGGCGAGCAGCGAGCCGTCGGCAGCCAGAATATTGCCGCGCTCGGCCTCGACATCGACGTATTTGAGGTAGTTCTTTTTTGCTTTTTCCAGCCACTTCGCCCGGTCGGTCACGGCAAGCGACCACATTTTTCCAAAAATCAAAAACGCGAACACCAGCACCACGCCGAACACGGCGTAGAGGCGGTAGAGGACTTCGTTTTTGACGTTGAGACCGAGCATTTTCCGAGTGTGTGAGGGCGTAAGGGTTTGAGTGCGTGCGTTTTAAGTCCGTTGAAAATCAATCTTTTATGAACCAGACACCTGGTTTGGCTGCTGATTTTGAATAGCGGGTAAACAGTTTTTGTTTGCGCGTACCAATCAGCAACACGAGGCCGCCCGCAAGTCCAAACATTCCCGGTTGGGCAATTTTGAGGTATCGGTCGCCGTCCATTTTGCCATTTTTCAGAGAAAAAATCGGCGCAACGACGAGAATGTCAATCACCGAAAGCATGGCGAAAAAGGCACCGGCTCCAGCTCGTTCGCGCTTAACTTTTCGTTGATATTTCAAAATTCCGATGTCAACGAGTGGGACAGAAACCGGTTTGGAAGGTCGTTTTTCGCGCAATTGGTTACTGAATTCCTGCTTTCCGACAATTCTGAAATCCGACCAGCTTTTGGCAAACAGGCGAACGCTGTCGTTTTTGAAACCGGCAAAATCACCTTTCCAAATTTCGCCGCAACAGTTGTCGCCTCCTGTCGGGCAAGATTTTTCGAGCCAGATTTCAACGTGGTCGCCGGGGCGGATTTGGCGTTTTTTGCTGCCCTTTTTCAGCACCAGATTTTGCGCCGAAACACCCGCCAAACCGACGGTCAAAAGCATCAAAAAACAGGCTAACGTTCTCATTTTCAACGATTTATCATTGGTCAACTTTGATGACTTTCACCGAAGTTCCCTTCGAGCGGAGGCCGTCTTCTTTCACCGCATCTTCGATTTGGCTTTGTGTCGATTTTCGCATCAGCTCACTTTTCACGCTCATGTATTGCCAGCGCAATTCGCGGATTTCCTTTTGCGTCCGCTGAATGTCGCGCACCCGTTTTTCGGCATAATGGGCGTTTGCGATGTACACGATGGCCAAAAAACCGAGGAAAAGGATGTACACAAAATTGTTGAACACCAGATTGGTCGAGTGTTCGCCGAGGTTGAAAAGCTGTGTCCAATTCTTCTTTGCCATCGCCTTTTAAGTGCGTGCGTGTTTGCGGGTTTGAGTGCGTGAGG
>JANORY010000262.1:0-1238 GCA_031415535.1 Burkholderiales bacterium
AATGGAGTCTTGCAACTTGTTGCGCAACAATAAACCACCACTGGCGAGGTGCGATACACCGTTAAAAAACATGCCGGCGGCAAAGAACGGCACGACCTGGGCTGCCGTATGAAAATTCGGGCCGGAAAGAAGCCGCACCATGTCGCCACCGGCGGCGGTAATGGCCAGCCAAACCAGCGCCATGCCGGCAATCAGACTTTCCGCCAATTGGCCGAGCGAGTGTTGCGCCGCCACTGGGTCAAGCGCGTATTCTCGGGACGCCTCGGGCAGCCAGACTGACTGGATCGAACTACTGACAATGGAGCCCATCAGCGCCACGCTACCGCCGACCGCGTAGATACCGACCGATGCCGAACCCTCGAAGTGTTCGAGGAACCAGAGATCCAGTGAAGAGAGTATCCAGTACATCGGCGCGGTGACGATGCCAGCCAAACCGATTTTGAGGACGGTGGCACGCTGGCCGGCATTCAGACCGGACGGCGAAAACAAGCTGCGCGGCGAAGGCAAACCGAGCACGAATACCGGCACCAGGTAGCTGACGAAGATCGCCAGAATTAAAGGTAATTCGTCGGTCCGCCAAAACGAAGCGGCGGACACGCTGGTGGCGGCCGCCAGAACACCGGCGATCAGCAAGGCCACGGCCATGCGCCGATATTGCGCGTTCAGGCGCGAGCGGGTTTGGGCCATGGTGTTCAGAACGTTCAGCACAACCCCCAGCGCCAGCAGCGCGCCGAGATACTGCGGAACCCGGAATTGGGCGGCGAGGAGCTGCCACCAGACAATGCCACTGAGTACGGCCGCGAATGCAGTTGCGCCCAGCGCATAACGCCAGGCAAACGACTCGACCTGCACTCCATTCGGTGGCTGTGCCGAGAAGAAGCTGCGCGCGTAGGACATATCGATACCGGCCAGTGCCACTACCGACACCAAGGTCAGGGAAGTGGTGATCATGGCCGCCAGGCCATAGGATTCAGGTGCCAGCAAGCGCGTCAGGATCGGCATGGTCAAAAGCGCGAGCAATCGAACCAGCACGCTGCTCAAGGTCAACTGCACAGTTGCCGAAGCGAACCGGCGCGATAATGTCGACCCACTCCAGGAAGGCAATTTGAACCAATTCATTCAAAGGGTTAATGCTGCAATTGTCGACGATTTGTGGTGCACCGACCGTGCGAAAAGCCACCTGTCGGAAATTCTTTCAAAGCATCGAGTTCAAGCCTTGTAGCCGTAGGTATAGCTGT
>JANORY010000263.1:0-11294 GCA_031415535.1 Burkholderiales bacterium
AAAACCGGCCACCAAGCCAAGCGCCGCCAAGGAAAAAGCGACCGGAAATCCGATCAACATGATGAACACCAGGCTCACGAACATGATCGGAGCCATACTTTGCATCGCAATCATTGCAGCGGCCTCTCGTATTGCAGATCCATCGGGTAATCAAACCACAGGTGCGCGATGCGTTTGATGATTTCCGAGATCCCCTGGAGCGAAAGCAAGCCAAAGCCCATCGGCAGCAACAATTTCATCGGCCAGCGCAACAGTCCGCCGGCATTGCTTGACATTTCGCCCTGCCGAAATGACTCGGCGAACCACGGCCAAGCCATGTAGGTAATCAGCAAGGTAGCGGGCATCAGAAAAAAGATCAGGCCGAACAGGTCAACTCGCGCCTTGTTTTTGGATGTCAGGCGACCATAAAGCACATCAACCCGGACATGTTCGTTGACTCTGAGCACCAATGAGGCGCCGAACATGACCGTCGCAGCAAATAGATACCACTGCACTTCAAGCCACGAGTTCGAGCTCATGTTGATCAGATAGCGGATCGTGGCGTTGCCAGCAGAGACCATGCACGATATAAATATCGCCCAAACCGCAATTTTGCCGAACATATTGTTCGTCGAGTCAATCGCGTGGGCGACTTTGAGCAAACCCTTCATTCAGCGCTCCTCCGACAATTCTTTTTAGACTTTTTTCCGAGCTTGAAGACGAGCTTGAAGCTGAGCGCCCGAGTATAAGTGATATCGGCTACCCTCCGGTACAAAGGTCAGTGCTCGCGTCGCTTAATCGCGCGTCAAACATCATTTTTTGCGGGCCGGCATCAAATCGGTGCAGACGCCTTCGAACACCTCGGCAGCCATGCCGATCGACTCACCGAGCGTCGGATGCGGATGGATGGTCTTGCCGATATCGACCGCGTCCGCGCCCATCTCGATCGCCAGGGCGATTTCACCGATCATATCGCCGGCATGGGTTCCAACCATGCCGCCGCCCACTATTCGGCCCGATTGCTCGTCAAACAACAACTTCGTGAAGCCTTCATCGCGGCCATTGGCAATCGCCCGGCCCGACGCGGCCCATGGGAACAGACCTTTGCCGAGCGTGACGCCTTTTTGGCGCGCCTCGTCCTCGGTCATGCCGACCCACGCCACTTCCGGATCGGTGTAGGCCACCGACGGAATCACGCTGGCATCCATGAACGCCTTGTGGCCAGCGGCGACCTCGGCTGCCACATGGCCTTCATGAACCGCCTTATGCGCCAGCATCGGCTGGCCAACCACATCACCAATCGCAAATATATTCGCAGCACTGGTGCGCATTTGCGGGTCGACACCGATAAATCCGCGTTCATCGACCACTACACCGGCCGCCTCGGCATTGATCTTGCCGCCGTTCGGGGTCCGCCCAACCGCTGACAGCACCAAATCGTAAACCAGCGGTTTCTCGGGTGCCTGCTCGCCCTCGAACCAGACCGAAATACCGGCCTTGGCCGCCTGCATCTTGACGGCGCGCGTCTTGAGCATGATCTTCTCGAAACGGTGGGCGTTGAACTTTTGCCAGACCCGAACCAGATCCCGATCGGCACCGAGCATCAAGCCATCGGCCATCTCGGCGACATCGAGCGATGCGCCCAAGGTCGAGTACACGGTACCCATCTCCAGCCCGATGATGCCGCCGCCGACGATCAGCATTTTCTTGGGGCGCGATTTCAACTCCAGCGCGCAAGTCGAATCGACCACCCGGGGATCGTCCGGCATGAACGGCAAATGGATTGGCTGACTGCCGACCGCAATGATGGCCTGATCAAAGCGGATGGTCTTGCGCGCGCCGGATTTCTTTTGTCCGCTGCCTTCGGTGAGTTCGACCTGCAGATGATTGGGTCCGACAAATTGGCCGATTCCGCGAATAATGTCGACTTTTCGGCCCTTCGCCATGGCAGCCAAACCGCCGGTGAGCTTGCTGACGACGCCGGACTTCCAGGTGCGCAGTTTGTCGAGATCAATTTTCGGCGCCGCAAAGGTAATACCGTGTCCGGCCAAAGCCAGCGCCTGATCGACCACGGCGGCCGAATGCAACAGGGCTTTTGAAGGAATGCAGCCGACATTCAAACAAACGCCACCAAGGGTCGCATAGCGCTCGATGAGGATGGTCTTCAGGCCCAAATCGGCAGCCCGAAACGCTGCCGAGTAGCCGCCCGGACCACCGCCCAAAACAAGTACTTGACATTCCAGGTCGGCGGGCATGGTTGGTGCCGAGACCGCCGGTGCAGGACGCGGACTGGCGGGCGGCGCACTGGCGGCTGGAGCGCTCGCCGACGCGGCGGGCTTAACCGTCTCGACCGTGGTCTGCGCGACGCTTGCCTCCAGCGTCAAAATGACACTGCCTTCGGCCACCTTGTCGCCGACCTTGATCTTTAACTCTTTGACCGTGCCGGCCTGGGCCGCCGGAATTTCCATCGAGGCCTTATCGGACTCAACCGTGATCAATGACTGTTCCTTGAGTATCTGATCACCGGCCTTGACGAGTAACTCAATGACCTCAACTTCTTTGAAGTCGCCAATATCCGGCACTCTGATTTCGATCACGCTCATGAATTCACACTTTCTTGGTAATAACGGCGAGTGGTTCGTACCACGGTCCGGGTGCCGGGTCTTTGGCCGGCATCGACGCTACCTCAGCGGCCTGCTGCCCAGATGTATCCGGTAAGCCCTCCGCCGACAGCTCAGCCGAGGCATCAACGGTGATCGGCGGCCGGTCAGCGATGACAAAACTGAACATTCGAATCGGCCCGCTCGAATTCTTGTCGAACTCGATGCCGGCCTTCACACCCACCTCGGCGATTGCCCGGGCACTCTTTAAACGGTCGTAACACGCATGCATCGCGCCGAGTGCGAAGTTACGCCCGGAACCGATTCCCCAGAACCGGTCAAAACTGAACACTTCGCGGTAGGTGTAGACACCGTAAATGCCGCTCTGGTTCGCAATCAGCGCGGTGATTTGCGACGATTCATAGGGATCAGAGTCTTCCTCCTTGGGATTCAGGAAGAACTGCTCCTTCAAGGCAGCATGCGCCTTCAAAAAAGTCTCGAACACTTGATCGCGCGAATGCAAATTGACGTTTTCCATGGACCCCAGCAACTTGCGCACCACCGCAAAATGCGCGGTACTGCCGGCAATGCCCACATAGGAATCGGCAACCTTGATGATTTTCTCGTTGGCCTCATAGGCACCCGAGAGGCGTGTATCACCAAACGTTACCAGCGCGTCTGAGGCGATTGCGACTTCGCCAGCTTTCTTGACAACCACAATAGTAGTCATGAATGTTCTAACGTGAAACGCCACCATTGATCTGTGCGGTTGCCGGAAAAAATCCGCCGCCGGTTATAGCAGGACACGGCGGAAATCGGCCAGCAATTGCGCCAGATAGACGTTAAAGCGGGCGGCGGCGGCACCATCGACCACGCGATGATCCCAGGACAAGGACAGCGGCATGATGAGCCGGGGTATGAAGGCATCCTTGTGCTCGTCCCAGACCGGTTTCTTGCTGGCTCGGCAGACCCCGAGAATCGCCACCTCGGGCGCATTGATGATCGGTGTGAACGAGGTGCCGCCGATGCCACCGAGACTTGAAATCGAGAAGGTGCCGCCCTGCATATCGCCCATCGCCAGCTTGCCATCGCGCGCCTTGCCGGCCAATTCGGAGGTTTCGCGGGCAAGTTCGAGCAAACCTTTTTGATCGGCATTTTTGATGACCGGCACCACCAGCCCGGTCGGCGTGTCGGCGGCAAAGCCGATGTGGTAGTACTGTTTGAGCACCATGTTCTCGCCGTCCAGCGAGCTATTGAAGTCCGGAAAGCGCTTGAGCGCTGCAACACAGGCCTTGATCAGAAAAGCCAGCATGGTCAGCTTGACACCGGACTTTGCATTCTCGGCATTCAGTTGCACGCGCAAGGCTTCCAGCTCGGTAATGTCGGCATCTTCATGATTGGTGACGTGCGGAATCATGACCCAATTGCGATGCAGATTGGCACCGGAAATCTTCTTGATGCGCGATAGCGGCTGTGATTGCACCGGGCCGAATTTGGCAAAATCGACCTTCGGCCAGGCAATCAGGCCCAGCCCGGCACCGCCGCCGGCCGCACTGGCGACCGACGCACTGCTCGCAGCACTGGCCAACTTGGCCGCGCTTGTCATCTGCGCCTTCACGTAGTCGCGAACGTCATCTTGCGTAATGCGCTGCTTCGGCCCGGTTCCGTTAACCCCGGCCAGATTGACACCGAGTTCGCGGGCAAACTTGCGCACCGAAGGCGAGGCATGGGTCGTCGTTGCGGCCGAACTGACAACCAGCGGCGCGGCCGTATCACTGCGCGCCGGGACCGCTGTTTCAATCTGGGATGACCCCTGGACCGGCGAGATGCTGGCTGTCGGTGCGGCTGAGGGCACGGCGGCGGTCGCGCTCACCGGCGACGCTGGCGTGGCTGGCCTGGCTGCGCTGGCGGCCGTGGCGGGCGCTGGTGCAGGTGCTGGCGTCGGCATCGATGTTGAAGCTGGAGCTGGCGCAGCAGTTTCAGCCGCTGGCGCGCTGGCAGCCGACGCGGACGGCTCAAGCGTCAGGATGATCGAGCCTTCGGCCACCTTGTCACCGATCTTGACCCGCAGCTCAAGCACCTTACCGGCCACGCTGCTGGGCACTTCCATCGAGGCTTTGTCGGACTCGACCGTGATCAGCGATTGTTCGACCGAAATCGTATCGCCCGGCTTGACCAGCAACTCAATGACTTCTACTTCCTTGAAATCCCCGATATCGGGAACCTTGACTTCGATGGCGCTCATGGATTGGACTCTCAAGCGTAAGCAGGGTTGGGTTTTTCCGGATTGATGTTGTACTGGCGAATCGCTTTCGCGACCACGTCAGCCTTGATGACGCGCTGCTCGGCCAGCGACTTGAGCGCGGCAATGGCGATGAAATGCCGATTGACCTCAAAATGCTCGCGCAGGCGCGCTCTGAAATCGGAGCGACCAAAGCCGTCAGTGCCGAGCACCCGGTACTTTCTACCGGCCGGCAAGTACGGCCGAATCTGATCGGCGAACAGTTTCATGTAGTCGGTTGACGCAATGATCGGCCCGGGGTGCGGCTCAAGCTGTTGTGTCACGAACGGCAGCTTCTGCTCTTCGGTCGGATGCAACAGGTTCCATCGCTCGCAATCCATGCCGTCACGACGCAACTCGGTGAAACTGGTTACCGACCAGACATCGGCCGAGACGTTCCAATCGGACTCCAGCAAATCGGCCGCGGCCAGTACCTCGCGCAAGATCACGCCCGAGCCCAGTAACTGCACACGATTGCCGCCGCTGCGTCCAGTCCGCAAATTGTAGATGCCGCGAATAATGCCGTCTTCGTCGCCCGGCTTAAGTCCCGGCTGGGCGTAGTTCTCGTTCATGACCGTCAGGTAATAAAAAACATTCTCCTGTTTTTCGACCATTCGATACAGACCCTGTCGAATGATCACCGCCAACTCGTGGGCATAAGTCGGGTCATAGGACACGCAGTTCGGCACCGTCGAAGACAGCACATGGCTATGGCCGTCTTCGTGTTGCAGACCCTCGCCGTTCAGGGTTGTGCGGCCGGCGGTGGCACCGAGCAGAAATCCGCGTGCCTGCATATCGCCGGCGGCCCAGGCCAAGTCGCCAACGCGCTGGAAGCCGAACATCGAATAAAAAATGTAGAACGGCACCAGCATGCGGTTATTGGTTGAGTAAGAAGTCGCGGCGGCGATCCAGGAACTGAAGGCGCCGGCTTCGTTGATTCCTTCCTCAAGGATTTGGCCGGCAGCGTCCTCGCGGTAATACATGACCTGATCTTTATCGACCGGCGTGTATTTCTGACCAAACGGCGCGTAGATCCCGAGTTGTCGAAACATGCCATCCATGCCGAAGGTGCGGGCCTCGTCGGGGACGATCGGCACAATCCGCGGACCCAGCGATTTATCGCGAATCAAGATCGTGAGCAGTCGCACAAAGGCCTGGGTGGTGGAAATTTCACGACCTTCTGCGGTCGGATCAATCACAGCCTGCAGTGCCGTAAGCGGCGGCGCGACCAGCGCTTCATCAGCAACGCTGCGTCGCTGCGGCAAATAGCCGCCGAGCGCGGCCCGCCGTTCGTGCATGTACTTCATTTCAGGTGAATCTTCCGCGGGTCGATAAAACGGCAGATCATCGAGTTGTTCGTCGGATATCGGAATATTGAAGCGATTACGGAACTCGCGAATGGTTTCAGTATCCAATTTCTTGAGTTGATGGGTCGGGTTCTTGCTTTCGCCGGCCCGTCCCATGCCATAGCCCTTGACAGTTTTAGCAAGAATCACCGTCGGCTGGCCCTTGTGTTTGATCGCTGAGTCGAAGGCGGCATATACCTTATGCGGGTCATGGCCGCCGCGATTCAGCCGCCAGATATCGTCATCGGTCATGCGCGAAACCATCTCGAGCAGCTTCGGATGTTTGCCAAAAAAGTGCTTGCGCACGAAGGCACCATCATTGGCTTTATACGACTGATATTCGCCATCGACGGTCTGTTCCATTACCCGCCGCAATATTCCTTCATGATCGACCGCCAGCAAGGGGTCCCAATACGAGCCCCAGATCAGTTTGATTACGTTCCAGCCGGCACCGCGAAACTCGCCCTCGAGCTCCTGGATGATCTTGCCATTGCCACGCACTGGGCCGTCAAGCCGTTGCAAATTGCAGTTGATGACAAACACCAGATTGTCGAGCTTCTCACGTGCCGCCAGACCAATCGCGCCAAGCGACTCTGGTTCGTCCATTTCGCCATCACCGCAAAATACCCAGACCCGGCGATTACTGGTGTCGGCAATGCCGCGCGCATGCAGATAGCGCAGAAAGCGCGCCTGGTAGATGGCCATCAGCGGGCCAAGCCCCATCGACACGGTCGGGAATTGCCAGAAGTCCGGCATCAGTTTCGGATGGGGGTAAGACGACAAACCTTTGCCATCGACCTCTTGCCGGAAATTGATTAACTGATCGTCGTTCAGGCGCCCCTCAAGATAAGCCCGGCCATAAATGCCCGGCGCCGAATGACCTTGAAAATAAACCAGATCACCGCCATGACCTTCATGCGGGGCATTCCAGAAGTGGTTCATGCCGGCCCCGATCATGGTGGCCAGCGAAGCAAAACTGGCAATGTGACCACCAAGATCACCACCATCCGGCGGGCTCAGCTTGTTGGCGCGCACCACCATCGCCATCGCATTCCACCGTACGTAGGAGCGAATGCGCTCTTCCAACTCGGCATTGCCGGGCGAGCGCGCTTCCATATGGGTCGGAATGGTGTTCACATAGGCGGTGTTGGCCGACAAGGGAATGTAGGTGCCGGAGCGGCGCGCCTGATCAACGAGCCGTTCGAGCAGAAAATGGGCGCGCTCAGGCCCCTCACGAGCGATCACTGAATCGAGCGCATCCAGCCACTCGCGGGTTTCAAGCGTGTCCGAATCATTCGGGTCGTTGGCAAAAGGAAGGTCGTCGGGAACGGCGGACATAAGGTCTCCTGTTTTTTGTTAGGGCTTGCTGCAATTTTATGAACAGCGCTGAATCTTGACAAGCGAAATTTTCACATTGAGTAAATGATTTTCACATTATGATAAATAAAGGTCCGAATATCAGGCTCAAGTATGGCAGCTAACCATCTGGTCGACCCTCGAGTGGACTCGGATCATGAACTTCGCGCCATCAAATGGTTCAACCTGACGCATGCCTTTGGCCTCAGTCTGTTTCTGGCGGCGATGATCGGCTTCTTTTGGTATTTGCAGATCATCGAAGCCCGTCATCAGCAACAAGGCCTGTACCGCGACATTGAATGGGCGCAGCAATCGATGCGGCTCAAATGGCGCGAAGACCAGGACCGCCTGATGACTGTGGCGCCGGCCTGGGCACAGTATCTTGAGCGCCCTGCCGACAACGCTGCTGATGTCCGCGAATTTCTCGAGCGCAATCCCGACATTGTTTATCTGGCGGTGCTCGATGAGCGTCGCTTCGTCAAGTGGGTTCTGTCATCGCGCCGGATCGGTCAGGTGCAGGCACGCATTGCCGGCAACCAGATTAACGATTCGGCCGGATTTATCGCCTTCTCAGCGGCTCGAACCGGCAAACATCCGGTCTACTCGCCGCCCTTCGTCAGCGACGACAACGAAGTCGTGGTTGAGCTGCACGCACCCGTGCTGCGCGACGGACGCTTCGCTGGCACGGTCATCGCTGCCACGTCGCTGAACCGGGCGCTCGCCCACTCCTTGCCTAAGGAGGTGCGCGAACGTTACCAGCTCATGATTGTTGATCAAGGTGGAAATCTGCTGGTCAGCACTTCGCCACGGCATATTCACGACGCCAACGCGAGCTACGAGCTGCCGCTCGATCCGCCCGGCTACGGTATTCGGCTGCGTGCCTATATCTTTGGATCACAAGCCCGAGTCATTGATCGAACCTTGCTGGCGGCGGTCATCGGACTGGGTTCGGCCAGTATCATCGCCCTCGCCCTGCTCTGGCGGCATGCCCGTCGACGGATGGCGGCCGAAGTCGAACGCGATCGTCTGTTCACCTTGTCGGTCGATCCGATGGCGATCATGTCGCGCGATGGCCGACTGCAGCGCGTCAATCCGGCGTTCCAGGAACTGTTTCCAAGGCGCAATCCGGCGACGACCTTGCCGAGCCTGGCCCACGCGTTGGATCAGGTTCGGGTCGCTGAATCGATCGCCCATTTAGCCGGCAGCGCCAGCAACAGCCCGTCGATTCAGTTTGAGGCACGCTTTCAGGGTCGCGATGATCAGCGCTGGCTGCGCTGGTCGATTCGCGGTGACGGCGAACCACGCAATCAAACCCTGTATGCCGTGGCGCATGACACCACCGAACGAAAGCAGGCAGAAGCTGCGCTGCATGCCGAATCAGCGTTCCGGCGAGCCATGGAAACTTCGATTGCCACCGGAATGCGGGCGCTCGATCTGAACGGTCGTATTACCTATGTCAATCGTGCGTTTTGCCAGATGCTGGGATTTGACGAGGCCGAGCTGCTTGACCACGGCCCACCGTTTCCGTACTGGCCGAAGGACGCGCAGCACGAGCAGCAAGGCCATCTTGATCTGATCCTGTCCGGTCAAGCGCCGCCGGCTGGACTGCAGGTCAAGGTGCAGCGCAAGGACGGTAGCATGCTCGATGCACGCCTTTACGTTTCGGCATTGATCGACGAGCACGGGCAACAGACCGGCTGGATGACCTCGATGACCGACATTACCGAGCCAAACCGGATTCGCGAACAACTGGCCGCCGCCCAGCAGCAGTTCATTACCGTACTCGACGAACTCGATGCAGCGGTCTCGGTAGCTCCGTTTGCCGAACCGCTGCTGTTTGCGAACCGCTTTTATCGAGGATTGTTCGGCGACAGCGAAACCGGCCATCGAGAATGGCTGGGGCCGCAATCGAGTGGCGATTCCACCGTCGAGAGTTATGTCGCCAGCCTCGATCGCTGGTTCGAAGTTCGCTCACGACCGATCCGTTGGGTAGACGGCCAGATGGTACGAATCGCGGTTGCCACCGACATCACTCGGCGCCGCGAGGCCGAGCAGTGGCAACGAGTGCAAGTCGAGAAATATGAGGGCAACTCACGCCTGATCAGCATGGGTGAAATGGCGTCTTCGCTCGCCCATGAACTGAATCAGCCGTTGACCGCCATTGCCAACTACTGCATGGGACTGTCAGCACGAATTCGCACCGGGCTGGCCAAGCAGCAGGCGCTGAATACTGACGAATTGCTCGACGTTTTGGGGAAAACGGCCGCGCAGGCCGAGCGCGCCGGCCGGGTCATCCGACGCATTCGCGATTTCGTCAAACGCAGTGAACCGGAACACAGAAACTGCCTGATTGCCAACATTGTTGCCGACGCAGTGGGATTGGCTGAAATCGAATCGTCTCGTCAAGGCGTTCGTCTGAGCGTCGAAGTCGCACCGAATTTGCCCGTAGTTCAGGCCGATCCGGTGCTGATCGAGCAGGTTCTGCTAAATTTACTCAAGAATGCGACCGAAGCCATGCGTGACATAGCGCCGCGTGAACTCAAGCTCGGCGTCGTACAACGCGCCAGTTACATTGAGTTCTCGATCAGCGACACCGGACCGGGAATCGCGCAGGAGATCAAGGAGAAATTGTTCGAACCGTTCTTTACAACCAAACCCGAGGGCATGGGTATGGGACTGAACATCTGCCGCTCGATCATTGAGGCGCACAAGGGTCGGCTGTGGGTCGAGAACAACCGCCAAAGAGGCTGTACCTTCCGATTTTCGATTCCGATCAACAGCGCGGTGCCGGTTGCGCGCGCGGCCTAGACCCCCCTTGCGACTGGCGTCAATTCGGAGTTTGTCCAGAAAGTAGCCATGACAGTCGCGAACAGGAAAACGCTTTGGGTCGCACTGGTCGACGACGACGAACCGGTTCGCGATTCCCTGCGCTGGCTACTCGAAGCCAATGGATTTTCGGCCAGGGCATTCGCCAGCGCTGACGATTTTCTGGCCGCCCTGCCGCTGGAGGATCTCGGATGTATCGTGCTCGACGTGCGGATGCCCGGTATGGGCGGCATCGAATTGCATGACGAATTGCTCAGACAAGCGCTCGACATACCGGTCCTGTTTGTGACCGGCCACGGCGACGTGCCGATGGCCGTTGCGCGCATGAAAAGTGGCGCGGTCGACTTTCTGGAGAAACCGTTCAACGACGCGCAGATGTGCAAAGTGGTTCGCAAGTGCCTGGATCGAGCCGAAGCGAAGCAGGCCGCGCTGGAGTTGCGCTACCAGGTCAACGCGCGCCTGGAACGGCTTACCGCTCGCGAACGACAGGTTCTCGAGCTGATCGTGGCTGGCCGGCTGAACAAGCAGATCGCCGATGACCTGTCGATCAGCATCAAAACCGTCGAAGCGCATCGTGCCAATATCATGGACAAATTAAACGCCCGAACGATGGCTGATCTGATGAGAATTGCGCTGCAGGCAGCCGAAGTTCCGCGCGAGGGCGGGTGAACCAGCCCGAGCGCTCGAGGAACCCTGGGAGCACCTCGGGCCTTCCTGACTGTTGTATACTTTCGCCTCTGCAGCGCCCGTAGCTCAGTTGGATAGAGTACTTGGCTACGAACCAAGGGGTCGTGGGTTCGAATCCTGCCGGGCGCGCCAAGAACTCCACGGGCTAAAGACTTCGCAGTCTTTGGCCCGTTTGTTATTGGTACCTGATTCTCTGTTGGTACCGGGTTTTCTACTGGC
>JANORY010000264.1:0-4929 GCA_031415535.1 Burkholderiales bacterium
GAGCGCGCCGAGCTTTCGCGAGGATTTGACCCAGGCGCTCACCACCACGGGTGCCACCATCGGCTTCGATGCGACCGGTGGCGGTACCTTGGCCAGTACCATTTTGTCGGCGATGGAAGCGGCGCTGGGCCGCAACGCCAAGGAGTACAGCCGCTACGGCTCGAGCACCCACAAGCAGGTTTACATCTATGGCGGACTGGAGCGCGGGCCAACCCTGGTTGCGCGCGATTACGGTATGGCCTGGGGCGTTGGCGGTTGGTTGTTGACACCCTTTCTGATCAAGATCGGCCGCGACAACGCCCAGCGCTTGCGCCAGCGCGTCGTCGCCGAACTGAAGACTACATTCGCGAGCCAGTACACGCGTGAGGTTTCATTGGCTCAGATGTTGCAGGTTAGTGCGGTAGCGGAATACGGCAAACGCGCCACCGGCACCAAATATCTGGTTTGTCCACAACGCGATTAGTTTATTCGCAACGCAAAAGCCCCTTGTCGACGCTCAGCACCCTGTCAATGCCTGCCACGATGTCAAAGCTGAATTATTCCGAAGCCGAACTGTTCGCGGACCATGAATATGTGGTCGCGCATGAGGCCGCCGGTCACCGCATGCATGGCGGCTTCGACGCGGCGGGTGTTTACCAATCGCCCCGAACGCTGCTTCGTTGGCCGGCCGTGCGCGCCTGGCACGCCGCGCTCGACGCACGTGGCTGGCCGCTGATCGACGCCAGCACCAAGTTACTGTCGCGCGGCAATTTCCCGAACTTCGAACAACAAAAGTTGCTGCTCTCCTGGGGCTGCGGACAAACCCTCTGGAACGCGCTGACCGTCACGGGTGTAGTCGAGGCGCGCGGCTTGGCACTGACCCAGATTACGCCACCGGACTTCCAGTTGCTGATCGAGGAAGACATCAGCGACACTGCGCTCGGCCATCTGGGCAAGGGCTTGCTGAAGGCGCATGGCTTTGATGAAGGCGGCGTGCCAGGTTCCTGCAAAGGCGGGCATGACACCATGTGGTTCGCGGCCCGCGATTTGTTGTTCGGCAAGAACGCGTATCCGATGCCGGAGGTACCGCCGTCACTGGCGCGCCCGCAGGGTGGGCGACTGCTGCCGATGATCGAGCCGCAGTACGAGGCGCTGATCGTTTTGATGATGAACGTGCTGATGATCGAAATTCGCGCCGAAGCCTTCTTCAGTTTTTGCACCGGCGTATTTCGCGATCCCAGCCTGTTCGCCGATCGGCGTGACGACGCTGAGTTGGCCGCGATCTTGGTCGAGCGAATTCGCACTGATGAAGCGATCCATGTCGCCTATCTGCAAGCCGCCGTGTCCGAACTCCGCAGCTTCACATTCAAGACCCTGAATGCTCAGCCGATTGCCGGCAAGACCTTGCTCGATCCGCTATGGCAGGGCTTTGTGCAGTGGCATTCCGTGACAACGGTCGAACATTCGCGCGCACAAACGCGCACCGCGATTGAACAGACGCTGCGCACCTTAGCGCAGTCAGACGCTAAATTAGCGGCATTCGATGCCTTGAGTGACTAGGTACAAACGAAACAAGGAGAACCCTGCAATGATCGAACAAAATATTGAAATCAAGACCGCCGACGGATCGATGAACACGTTTGTGGTTTGCCCCGACGAGGGCGGCCCGCACCCGGTAGTTCTGTTCTATATGGATGCGCCCGGCAAGCGCGAGGAGTTGCATGACATGGCGCGACGGATCGCCGCTGTTGGCTATTTTGTCGTGCTGCCCAACCTCTACTATCGCAAGACCCGCGAGTTCGTCATGGTTCGTGACGAGGCCGGTTTTGCGCGCATGACCGAGCAGATGAACCACCTGAGCAATGGCTTGATCGCCCAGGACACCCAGTCAATGCTCGACTTTGTCGACGGCCAGCCGCACGCCGATGCAAAGAATATCGGCGCAGTCGGCTACTGCATGAGCGGGCCGTTCGTGATCTCGGCCGCCGCCCACCATTCGCGCATCAAGTGCATCGCGGCGATTTATGGCGCACGCATGGTCACCGACCGCGACGACTCGCCGCATAAACTGATCGAGCGCGTCAAATGTGAAACCTATCTGGCCTGGGCCGAGATCGACAAGTACGCCCCCAAGGAAATGATGGATACCTTCGACGCCGCCATCAAGAAGGCAGGGACACCGTATCGGCTCGAATGGTATCCGGGCGCCGAGCACGGCTTTGCGTTTCCGCAACGCGCCGGTATTTTTCACAAGCCGAGTGCCGAGCGACATTGGGTGCGCCTGTTCTCGTTGTTTGCGCGTAATCTAAAATCAGCGCCCGTTTAAACTCGGCACTTACCAGGAGCTGTAATCATGGCGATTTCCCTCTACGACGCAACCGTTCCAAGTTTTCTGCAGGTGCTGGCCAGCGCATCCGGCTACCTCGACAAAGGCCTGGCCCACTGCACCGAACACAAGATCGATCCGAACGAAATCGTCGAAACGCGCATTCATCCTGACATGCTGCCCTTCCGGTTCCAGATTCAGTCGGTTGTGCATCACTCGCTCGGCGCGATCGAGGGTGTCAAGCAAGGGCTGTTCAAGCCCGGCGGCCAGGAGGCTCCTGACTATGCCAGTCTTCAGAAAATTGTGGCTGATGCCGCAACGGCGCTCAAAGCCGTCAGCCCTGCCGAGGTTAACGACCTCGAAGGCAAGGATGTCATCTTCCAACTGGGCGAGCGCAAAATGCCGTTCACGGCGGAAGGCTTTCTGCTGTCATTTTCGCTGCCAAACTTTTACTTCCATGCGACCACGGCTTACGACATCTTGCGCATGAAAGGCGTCGTGTTGGGCAAGCGTAACTTCCTCGGTCAGTTGCGCATGAAGTCCTGAGCATGCCCGCGTGTCGCCGTGTCTTTCAGGCTCTCGCGCTGAGCATTACGCTGAGCGGCTTGCTGCAAGGCGCGCTTGCCCAGCAACCCGCTTATGAAATCAGTCGTGCAAGCGCGGATGGCATTGGTAAACGCTACATGGGTCGGGAAATCGCTGCCGTCATGGGCTGGCAAGGCGCCAGTTGGCTCGAGCGTCAGGAACGCGAACGGGAAGAGCGCACCGATCTGCTGATCAAGGATTTGTCGCTCACGGCCGGCATGACGATTGCCGACGTCGGCGCGGGCACCGGTTATTTGTCGCGCCGGATGGCACAACAGATTGGCAGTAGCGGAACAGTGCTCGCGGTTGATGTACAACCCGAAATGATCCGTCTGCTCGAGTCATTGATTCGCGCTTCAGCGATCCCGAATATCAAACCGGTCCTGGGCAAAGTTGATCAGGTCAAGCTTGAACGAGCATCGATCGATCTGGCGATCATGGTCGATGTTTATCATGAGCTTGAGTTTCCGTATGAAATGCTCAGCAGCATCATCGCCAGCTTGAAGCCCGGCGGTCAATTGGTGCTGGTCGAGTACCGGGCCGAAGACCCGCGAGTGCCGATCAAGGAAGTTCACAAGATGTCCGAAGCACAAGTGCGCAAGGAGCTTGCGGTGCATACCGAGTTGAGTTGGGAGCGGACCGGCAAGACTCTGCCCTGGCAGCATGTCATTGTTTTCAGGAAACGGTCCTGAATCCATCAAACTGATTAGGAGTTGACCCAACATGAACGCAGTCAGCCTGCATCCAACGATCGATGCGCTTGAAGATCTGGCTAGCGAATTGCTCGCCATCCGACACCAACTGCATCGCCATCCGGAACTTTCCTACCAAGAGGTCGCGACCGCAGAATTGGTGGCTGGCAAGCTCGAACAATGGGGCTACCGGGTCACGCGCAAGATCGGCGGCGAAGGCGTGGTGGCAAGCTTGCGTTGCGGCGATGGCACGCGCAGCATCGGACTGCGCGCCGACATGGACGCGCTGCCCATTCAGGAAGAAAACAGCTTCGCGCATCGCAGCCGCAATAATGGCGTCATGCATGCCTGCGGCCATGACGGCCACACCACAATGTTGCTCGGTGCGGCGGCCCAGTTGGCGCGCACCCGGCGCTTTAACGGCACCGTCAATCTGATCTTTCAGCCGGCCGAGGAATCGGGCTTCGACAGCGGCGCGCAGCGCATGATGAAGGACGGGCTGTTCGAGCGTTTTCCCTGCGATGCCGTGTTCGGCCTGCACAATACACCTGGCTTGAGCGTAGGTCATTTCGGTTTTCGAAGTGGCGCGTTTATGGCCGCCTGCGATACCGTTATCATCACGGTCCGCGGCAAGAGTGGCCACGCTGCGCGACCGCACCTGTCGGTTGACCCGGTGGTCATTGTGGGCAGCCTCATCATGGCGCTGCAAACGGTGGTGTCGCGCAATATCGATCCGACGCAGACGGCGGTGGTGACCATTGGCGTCTTGCGCAGCGGCCATGTCGCCAATGTCATCCCTGACTCGGCCCGATTGGAGCTGAGCGTGCGCTCCTTCGACCCGAAAGTTCGCGTTCTGCTGCGCGATCGGATCGAAGCGCTGGCACATCAGCAGAGTGCGAGCTTTGGCGGCGAAGCTGAGGTCGAATACAAGGAAGGTTATCCGGTGCTGGTTAATGCAGAACGGGAAACCAACTTCGCGGCTGAAGTTGCCCGAGAATTGTTCGGTCCCGAGAAGGTCATCACGCCGTATGAGCTGATTGCCGGTAGCGAAGACTTCGCCTATTTTCTTCAGCAACGCCCGGGTTGTTTCTTGCGGTTGGGCAATGGCGCCACGCCTTCAGTTCATAACTCACGTTATGACTTTAATGACAGCAGTATCCTCATAGGCGCTGCTTACTGGACTCGGCTGGTCGAGCGATATCTGGCAGAGTTCAGCGCGCCCTGCGGCAGTGGCAAACGGTCTGCACTTCGCAGGGCGCGTCCCATTGCGGGTAAGGCGACGGGACAGCGGATCGGTGACCGCTGCGCGTGATCGCCGCGACGTCAACCGTGGCGTCGCTATCCGGC
>JANORY010000265.1:0-4107 GCA_031415535.1 Burkholderiales bacterium
ATTGCGAGAACAAGTCGCGCTGCGCCAGGTCGCGCAGTTGATTGACACGCTGGAACAAGAAAAACAATTGCGTCGGCAGTGCGTAGCGCGCGCCCTGGCTGTAAAAGCGATGCAGAAACGGATTGCTGTCGGGATCTTCGAGCACCTGCTCGATCTGGAAGCGTTCTGACAGCTTCTTGGCGAGCGAGGTCTTGCCGACACCGATCGGACCTTCAATGACGATATGACGATAGCGCTCGAATGGCGACAGGGACTGAGCATGCATGTTTTTATCCGGCTATTCCTTGCGTGCGGTCCGGAGTTTCCCTGAGTGCCTCAGCAGGCTCGAGTCGGATCACCGCTTGATGCTGACAATTGCCGCGAAGAACGGTCAATGCCGGTCGGCCCGGCAAGGTGATGTCCGGTGCAATCTCGGCGAGCGGTTCGAGCACAAAGGCTCGTTCATGCATGCGCGGATGCGGCACGGTCATGGTCACACTGTCGTGCCGTTCATTGCCAAACAGCAGCAGATCGAGATCGAGCGTGCGCGGTGCATTCGGAAACGGCCGTTGCCGGCCGAACTGCTGCTCGATGCGGTGCAAGCCGGCGAGCAAGCCTGGTGCGTCCAATTCGGTTTCTACTGCGACGACCATGTTCAGGTAGTCCGGGCCCGCAGCATTGATCGGCGAACTCCGATAAATTGACGAGGCGCGCCGCATTCGTGTGTTGGGCAGCAGGTCAATTTGCACTATGGCCCGTGCCAGAGTTTGCGCCGGATTGCCGAGATTTGCGCCCAGGCCGATAAAGGCCTCGGTCATGTTCGGGCAGCGCCGGTGTGGTCACCCCGATTGGGTGAATCGCGGCTGGCGGAGTCGCGATCATCGTTCGGATCGGCAGCGGATTGTTGTGATGAGGCCATCGCGTCATTGGACTCGCCTGCAGCGCCGGCACTTGACCTTGGCTTGCGTCGGCGCTTTTTGCGGGCACCGGTAACCGGGCTGCCGGTCACCAGCATGGTCTCGCGTTGCTGCGGATCTGCGTCAATAAAATCGGTCCACCAAAGGCCCAACTCGGCGGGCATTTCGCCGGTGTCACAGCGCAACATCAGGAAATCGTAGCCGGCGCGAAAGCGCAGATGTTCGATCAGTCGGCTCGGCGAGCGGCCCTGGCGCCGCTCGAAGCGCGGTTGCAGCGACCAGATTTCGCGCATATCGGCAGCAATCCGTTTCTGGATCGACAGGTTCTCGCATTGTTCATCAACCACTGAGTCGATGGCGCTCATCAGCGCCGGAATATTCTGCTCACCAGCATTGGTTCGTTGCAGCCAGCGCAGCCGAACTTGGTTCCACAGCAAGGTTGCGAACAGAAAGCCCGGTGATATTGATTTGCCTTCGAGCACCCGTTCGTCGGTACGGGTTAACGCGACTTGAATGAAGCGCTCGCCATTAGGCTGCTCGACGATGATATCGAGCAGCGGCAGGATGCCGTGGTGCAAGCCTTCGGCGCGCAACTGGTGCAGACTTTGTAGTGCATGGCCGGACTGCAACAGTTTCAGGATTTCGTCGAACAGGCGTGCCGCCGGAACGTTGTGAATCAACGGTGCCAACTCGCGAATCGGCAAACGGGTTTTTTCTTCGATGACGAAGTCGAGCTTGGCCGCGAAGCGCGCCGATCGCAACATGCGGATCGGATCTTCCCGGTAGCGGGTCGCCGGGTCGCCGATCATGCGCAATAATTTGGCGCGCAAGTCCTCAACGCCGCGATGGTAGTCGAGCAAGATATCGGTGGTTGGATCGTAGTACAGCGCATTGACGGTGAAATCGCGGCGCGCCGCATCTTCCTCGATCGAGCCCCAGACGTTATCGCGCAGCACACGGCCATGTGGGTCGGTTTCGGCGTCAGTTTGCAGTGCCCGGAAGGTCGAGACTTCAATGGTCTCGCGGCCGAACATGACATGAACAATCTGGAACCGTCGACCGATCATGCGCGAGCGTCGAAACAGTCGGGTGACTTGCTCAGGCGTGGCGTTGGTGGCTACGTCGAAATCCTTTGGCTTCTTGCCGAGCAGCGAGTCGCGCACGCCACCGCCGACGATATAGGCCAGATAACCGGTTTGGCGCAGCGACTCACAGGTACGAATGGCGGCGGGCGACAGATCCTCCAGCCGAATGCCCTGTTCGGAGCCGCGATACGACTTCAGCTCCGGAGCCGCGTTCGCCCGGTCGGGGACGCTAACCTGCTCAGTCTTGACCGCTACCCGGCTAGGGCTGCGACCCAGAATACGATTAATCAGTCGCTTGATCATGAGAACAATTGGACGATCGGCCAACCATGCGCCTTTGAATGGGCGCACAGGGTCGGATCCGGGTTGGTGGCGACCGGGTCACTGACTATGCTCAAGAGCGGCAGGTCGTTGGCCGAATCGCTGTAGAACCAGGTCCGCTCGAAACTGTCCCAGTTCAAATTACGCTGCCTGAGCCATTGTTCGGTGTTTTCAATTTTGCCTTCGCGAAAGGACGGCGTGCCCAGCGGCTTGCCGGTGAAGCGATCGCCCTGGCGCTCAATGCGCGTGGCGATCAGGTGTTCAATACCGAAGGCGCGGGCGATCGGTTCGGTAACAAATTCATTGGTCGCGGTGACCATCACACACAGGTCGCCCCGCGACGAATGCAGACCGACCAACTGCCGCGCCTGCGGGGTAATCGCCGGCTCAATGACCTCGGTCATAAAACGGCTATGCCAGGCGTTTAACTGCTCTGCGGGATGCTGCGCGAGCGGTTCGAGCTGAAATTCGAGCCATTCAAAAATATCGAGCGTGCCGTCCCGGTACTGCTGGGCAAATCGGTTATTTTCGCGCTCGCTATGACCGGCTTCGACCACTCCGATTCGTACCAGAAACCGCAGCCACTCCGAATCGCTGTCCAAGGGTAACAAGGTATTGTCGAGATCGAAAAGCGCTAACTGCATTCAGGCATGCCAAAACCCCGCATTGTAGTAGTTCGCCGACCTGGCAACCAAATCATGTTCCTAGTTCCTGTTGCAGATATTCGCGCAACAGCGGCAAGGTAATCGCGCGATTTCGAGCCAGTGCGTAGCGATCGAGCGCGTCGAACAGTCCAATCAAGGCTCGCATATCCCGCTCAGTGTGGGCAAGGAGATATGGCACCAGATCGGTGCTCAGTTTAATCCCACGCTGCAAGGCGAGCGCACCGAGGGCCAGCGCCTTGTCGCCATCGTCAAGCGGAGCCAGTTGATAGACCAAGCCCCAGGCCAAGCGAGAGCGTAACTCGGGCTTCAGATTCAACGCGGCGGGTGCGGCGTCACCGGTCACCAGCAGGGCGACCGAAGGCGATAAACGACTCCAGTTCACCAACGAAAATAGACCCAGGCTGGCGGCGTGATCGAGTTTATGAGCGTCGTCAATCACATGAAGAACACTCGACCCATTCAGCGCCTGGCCGCTGTCCCCCCTGGTTAGCGCGCCTTTGTCGTGAAAACACGACTGTAGGCCCTGCGCAACAGCGGCGTCATGCGTCGCGCTCGCCAGGTGGCTTTTGCCGGAACTTGGCACCCCCCAGAGATAGGTAATAGCGCTGTTTGATTGACCGGCAGCGATCTTTTTGACCTGCGCCAGCGCTTCGCTGTTGTGGCCAGCGACGAAGTTCTCAAGCCGCACCGGATAGCTGGCCAGAAGATCGAACACCAATTGCTGCGACATCGTGGACTGGCTCTTTCGCTGGGTTCGGCGTTGCTGGTTAATCGGCGCGGCCGAAGAAGTCGCTATCGACATAACTTCGGCGCAATCGCCTGAGCGCAATCGCCAACACCGCTGCCAGCGGCAGGGCCAACAGGATTCCGACAAAACCGAACAGATAACCAAACGCGATCAACGCAAAAATTACCGCCAAAGGATGCAGTCCGATGCGCTCGCCAACCAGTCGAGGCGTCAGAACCAGGCTCTCGACCACCTGGAACACGCCATAAATGATGGCCACGCTGATAAAGCCCTGCATTGGTCCGAACTGCAGCATGCCGGCCAGCAGCGCAAAAATTAGTCCGGTGGCAAAACCGAGATAGGGAATGGCAATCAATAGGCCAGTCAGCACACCAATCGGCAGCCATAACTGG
>JANORY010000266.1:0-4290 GCA_031415535.1 Burkholderiales bacterium
CTGCGAGGCCTCCAAAGGTTGTGCAAAGCATGGCCTCCAGTCGCACTTCTCCTGTGCTGTGCATTGGCTCTGAAACAAATCTTCTCAAGGAACTCGTGTGCATAGATTGATGACAAAAATAGTCGGCCTGATCGCGACTGGTGTTTTATTGGCGGCCTGCGGTCATGATACCGGGTCGTCTGAATCGGCTGCTGCTGCGGCGGCAAGTCAAGGTGAACCTTCTTCGTCGACTCCGGTGTCGGTTGCGACTGAAGCGTTGACAACCAAGGCGGTATTGGCTTCCGCGTTGCAACGCGACACCTTGGTGTTATTGATTCCGGACGGCGCAGACGAGAATCATTGGTCGGTCAAGGTGTGGGTTGATACCGCCAAGGACGAGGGCTATCGGATTCAAACCATTACCGATTCAACCTTTCTTGGCTTGGGGGCGACTGCGCCGCAGAGGATCAAGGCGCTGATCATGCCGGACTCGGCTCACGAACGTGCATCGGATGCCCTGGTTTCGGCGCTGACCGCATACGCCAATGGCGGCGGCAATTTGCTGTTGACCTACGACGCAGGCATCTTGACCGACACCGGTTTTTACGCAGCGGGCAAATCCCGCCTTTCTGCTTTGGCAGGAATTGATTACGGTCTTTACGATACATTGCTCGATCAAGTGGTGGGGATCGGACCCGTAGTTGGCACCAAAGATCGCTTGACGACCTTGAACTTTCCGCCCGGAAAATATGTCACCTTCAATGGCAGCTTGAGCGGAGCACCCGTGTTGAAGGACGCAGCTTCCCTGATCACCAGTGAAGGCGTCAGCTCGGTCTCGGCCCAGAGCGCCACCAACTTGGGAAACCGCAAGGCGGTCTCAGCGGCCTACTATTTGCCGACCTCGCGCTCCGACCCGGGTGGTTTGACCCGGGCCGAGCCGTTCACCAAAAATCGACCCGGCGTCACTTTGTCCGAGTCAAAGAAAGTTAACAGGAACAGTTCTGCACGAAGCGCGGCCCGCAATGCCGCGCCGGATTACTCCTGGGTGTTCCAACTAAGTACGCCCAAGTTGGATAACTCGGCAAGTGTTGACGAGGTCAAGATCGATGACAATGAACAGGCACCCAGCAAGTCGAGCAAATCGCCTTCGTCCGTTTCGACCAAGGATGTCGGTACGACCCTGGAGACCATCTCAGGATATGCGTACAGCGAACTGATCTATTACTCCTTTGTCACGCGCGGAGTCTATCAAGGCACTGCAATGCTGGCGTCACCGGTTCACGGCATTGTGTCCGGCTGGCGGGTTCAAGGCGCAGGCAAGGTCATGTTTGTAAACATACCCCTGGGCTATTTCAAGGCTCTGGGTACGGACAGCGCACCGATTCATGGCGCGATGTCGATGTTTGCTCGCAATGTCGCAAGTCTGCCGCGTTTGTCTTCGCAACCCAAGGGTATCGGTGGCATGGTCTACAACTGGCACGTCGATGACCGTGACGATTTGACCGAGGACGCAAAGTGGCTGCTTGACAATACCAATGTATTCAAGCGCGGGCCGTTTTCGATTCACTTTACCGCCGGCGTTGATACTGCCGTTACGGGCGACGGCATGGGCATGAACTTGCCGAACAACAATACCGCCAAGGATCTGGTCCGACGTCTGGGCAACCTGGGCAGCTACGCGGGACGATTGCCGGTTAACCATACCCTGGCGTCGCACGGCGGCTGGAATCACGATATTTACGGTGACAATGCTACCGAAACCAATCAGGCCATTTACCAGCCGTGGTTGGTGCTGAACGACAACGCGGTCAAGGGCGTTACCGGCAAGACCTCGACCGAGTACTCCGCGCCGCAAGGTAACAATCCGCTGTGGGCTTTGTCCTGGCTGCAGGGCCAGGGAGTCAAAGGTTATTACTACGCCGGTGATATCGGAACAGGCGCGGTTCGCGCTTATCGTGACGGTGCCATGCAGCATTCCGCAATGTGGGCCTTCCCGGTAACGCCGCAGGGGATTTATGCAACCTTTGAAGAGTTCGAGGATTTCGGCGTCTCGGACGCGACAACGCTGGCCTGGTTGAAGGAGTTGCAGGACTTCGTTGTCAGCAAACGTACCAATCGAATGTTCTACAACCATCCGCCGGGTGCACGTGATCACCTCAACGGCGTTGTCGAACCGATGCTGGCACGCGCCGATACCCTGCAGGCGCAAGGAAAGTTCAAGTGGTACACGATGACCGATCTGGCAGTATTTCTCACCCGTCGAAACCAGGTTAACTGGAATGTTGCCTCCAACGGAGCCGGGACCAGCACTTTTTCGGCTAGCCACAGTTCGGATATGTCCAGTGTGACGGTACTTGTGCCGAAGAATCGCTATTCGAACCTGGTGGTCAGAAGCGGCTCGGCCAGCATCACGAGCGATGTCACCGACTGGGTTGTTTCGGTCAATTCCGGAACCTCGATCAGCTTTACCGGTACTGAGCGCTGAGTCCTTCAGGTGCGCCACGACCGGTGGCGCTCGCTTTTCAATTGCTTGCCTCCACGGTCCCTGCGTGCGCGCCATTATCCAAAAATTGAAGCTGCCGGGAATTCCGCTGACAGTGATTCTTTTGTTAGCCGTGGCACTGTCTGTGCTGGGCTGGTCAAGCGGGCGTTCGACCAGTTCGATCAGCACGTCCCGCGAGATCGTGCTTCTGGTTCCGGATGAACTCGACGCTCGCGACCCTTATTATCTGAGTTGGATCGACGCGCTGCGAGAAGAAGGCTTCAGCTATTCCACACTCAGCGCCAGTGAGGCGATTCGAGCCAGTGCTGCAGGCGTATTGAACGCTCGCGGCCTGATCATGCCGGACACCTTTCATCGTCGTGCTGGCGTAGCCTTGCTCGACGCGCTGAACGTCGAAGTGCAGCGCGGCGCTCATCTGCTGCTGGTGTTTGACGCGGCGATCGCGTCGCCTGGCGGTTTTATCAACTCGCCGCTCAAGTTGCGGCGCCTGGCCGGCGTTGATTACGCTTTGTACGAGGAGGTAGGCAAGTCTGCGACGGCTGTTGGCCGATTGACCTCCAACGAAAAGGTCGCGAGCTTGTTGCAGTTGCCGCCGGGACGAATGAAACGCGTCGCTGGTATCGATGGAAAGTCGCAGTTGCAGGCTACCGCTTATGGTTACGAGAACGCCGAGTTCTCGCATTTCGTTACTAGAAAGTCACAGGTCGGAAGCGCGCTGCTGACATCAGGTGACAGCGTGTTGGCCAACCTGAATCAGGTTGGCGCGGGCTCGGTACTTTTCGTCAATCTACCGCTTGGCTACTTGAAAAGCCGCACCGACGCGATCTGGCTGCATACATTCCTGCGCTATTTCGGTGATCGGCTGATCCGTAGCCCTCGTCTTGCTGCCGCGCCGGATGCAGTTGGCGGTTTAATCATCAACTGGCACGTTGACGATCGCAAGGCGCTGGGTTTTTTACCCTTGCTTGAAGAACTCGGTTTTGGCGATTGGGGTCCCTACTCAATTCATCTGACTGCTGGCCCGGATACCGATGCCTACGGCGACGGCTTGGGTATGGACTTGCCCAATAATCCGCAGATGCAAGCCTGGGTTCGCAAGATGGCATCACGTGGAAATTCTTTCGGTAGTCACGGGGGTTGGATTCATAATGTTTTCTCACTTGAGGTAACCGAGCGTTCGCGCAAGTCCCACGAGCAACTGATCTACGACAATATTCGTGCGGTAACCGATGCGGTCGGAGCCGAAATCAAGGAGTATTCCGCGCCCAGTGGCAACCATCCACAGTGGACCACCGAGTTGATCAAGGACGCTGGAATCCGGGCTTATTACACAACCGGCAATGCCGGCATGGGGCCTACCCGTTCATACCTCCAGCCGGACTCGAAGGCCGCTCGTGCCTGGTCGTTCCCGATTTCCGCGCTTGATCAGGCGGCGTCGTTTGAAGAGGCGAACGATCTGGCGGTGCCGAGTGCCGACATGCTGAGCTGGCTAAATTCCTTATCCGACTTTTGTGCCGAGAATCGGGCCGTTCGTCTATTTTATTTCCATCCGATCGGTGTCTCGATGTACAAGGATATTGCCGGTGTGTGGCTGCGCAATGTTCGTTCAAAGCAAAGCAACGAGGTGCTTCGCATGTACACGATGTCGCAGATGGCCGAATTTCTTGATCGTCGTGAGGCAGTAACGTTCAGCATGCAGACTGACCCCAATGGGCGCGGCGTCACGATTGAACTCGAGACTGAGCGGGACCTTGCCCAGCAAGTCTTGTCGCTGCCGAAGAGCCGTTTCAAGCGCCCCGTGCTCACAC
>JANORY010000267.1:0-2452 GCA_031415535.1 Burkholderiales bacterium
AAACGGGGCAAAACAGGCAAACCAACATTCAGTTTCGAGGCATTTTCAGGCGTTCAGCAGCCCGTCAATTTGCCTGAACTTTTGAACGCCGCCGACTTTTTGACCATCCGAAACGAGGCAATCACGAACGCAAACACGCTCCGAAATCCGGCCAACCAGCTCGCCACTTACGACCCCGCCATCCTCGACACGCTGCCAGATATTGACTGGCTCGGCCTCGTTTTTGGCCCTGCGCCGATTCGGCAGGCATCGCTTTCGGCGAGCGGCGGCAGCGAAAACGGCTCGTTCTTTTTGTCGGGCGAATACCGCACGCAGGACGGCATTTTCAAAGGCCAAAAATTTGACAAGTATCAAATCAGGATGAACGGCGACCTCGGAAAAGGCCGTTTCCGCATCGGCGAAAACCTCTCGTTTTCGACCACCGACCGCATAATCATCAACGGTTCGGGCGACGGCTACGGGCCGGGCAACGAGTTGAGCGGCATCCGTTACGCGCTCATCGCCTCGCCCGTTTTTTCGCCAAACCGGCCCGACGGCACTCCATATAATACGACGACGGAACTCGCCGACCCGACCCTTTTTGGCGACGGCAACCCCAACCCGCTCGTCTTCATCGAAAACACTGACTGGCGGCTGCGGCGATACCGTGTTTTTGGAAATGTGTTTGCCGAACTGACCTTCTGGAAAAATCTGAAACTCCGCACCTCGCTCGGCGGCGACCTGAATTTTGAAAAAGAAAAGCTGTTCAAAAAGCGGCTTTCGGAAGCCATTTATTCGCCGACATCGCTCAACGAAGGCCGCGTTTTCAATCAGACCCTCACCTGGAACACGACGGCAGATTGGCAGAAAACCATCGGAAAAAGTCGGTTTTCAGCCCTCGCAGGCATGGAAACCATTCAAAACGAGACCGATTATCTGGGAGCATCGGCCAAAAATTTCAGGCGAAACGACCCCCTGTTTCGATACATCGACGGCAGCACGGCGGCGGCTTTTGGCGACGTGAACGCGTCGGGAATTGCCACCGAATGGAGCCTCGTTTCGTATTTCGGGCAGGCAGCCTGGGCCTTCGACCGACGCTATATTTTGAATGCGACGCTGCGCCGCGACGGCTCTTCGCGGTTCGGGCCAGCCAATCGGTGGGCGGTTTTTCCGTCGGTTTCTGCCGCGTGGAATGTGTCGAACGAGGCGTTTTTTCAAAAAATAAAAGCCGTTTCGAGCCTCAAAATCCGCGCAAGCTGGGGCCAGCTCGGCAACCAGGAAATCGGCATTTACCCGTACAGCTCGCTCGTTCGGACGGGCCAGCAGGTCTACATTTTTGGTGAACAGATTGCCACCGGCGCGACCATCGAAGAAACGGGCAACGCCAAAATCCGTTGGGAAACGAGCGAGCAAACCAACCTCGGAATCGATGCCAGTTTTTGGGCCGAACGCCTTTCGCTGACCGTCGATTTGTTTCAAAAAACGACCCGCGACATCCTCGTGCGGGTGCCGGTTCCGCAGGCGGGTGGGGCGCAAAACCCGCCGTTCGTCAATGCCGCGACGGTCGAAAATCGGGGCCTCGAAGCCAGTCTGATTTTCAAAAACCGCTGGCGCGAATTGCGCTCGACGTTCGGCCTGAACATTTCAGCCATCAAAAACGAGGTGCTTTCCATCGCGGCGAGCGAACCGCTTTTGGGCGGCTTCGGCCTGAGCGACGGCCCGCTGACCAAAACCGAACCGGGCCAACCGGTCGGCTCCTTTTTTTTATGGGAAATGGCGGGCATTTTTCAGACGCAGGCCGAAATCGATGCAAGCCCGTTTCAGACGAAAGACACGCGGCCCGGCGATGTGAAGTTCATCGACCTCAACGCCGACAACAAGATTGACGACAAAGACCGGCGGCATATCGGCAGCCCGTTTCCTGATTTTTCGTATGGATTTCAGGCCAGTTTTGAGTGGAAAAACTTCGATTTTTCGATGCTCGCGCAAGGCGTGCAAGGCAACGATGTCTATTTTTTGTTCGGAAATTTTGCCACCGAAACGCAGTTGCGCGGCTTCAATTCCTATTCGAAAATCCTTGACCGCTGGACTCCCGACAACCCCGGCGGGACAGTTCCGAAAGTCAGCGTGGACGACCGAAATGGCAATCGCCGCCCCTCGACGCGTTTTTTGGAAGACGGCTCCTACCTCCGAATTCGCAACCTGACTATCGGCTGCGACCTCAAAAAATGGCTGCCCCGCGCCCGCGACATCGGCTCGTTGCGGCTTTACGCGACGGTTCAAAACGCATTCACCTTCACAAAATACAGCGGCCTCGACCCCGAAATTCAGGCAAATGCGAACGACACGCGCGGCCTGGGTATCTCGTCGGATTTGGCCGTCGGCATCGATTGGGGCACCGTGCCTGCGCCGCGCACCCTTCTTTTTGGACTCAAAACGAGCTTTTGAACGACATGAAAAACGCTTTTTTCAT
>JANORY010000268.1:0-13128 GCA_031415535.1 Burkholderiales bacterium
GCGCAATGACGCCGGCCACCAGCGCATTGATCATGCTGCCGACGAAGGCTTGCAGTGACGACGCCATTCCGCGGCGCTCGGGGAAGAGGTCGAGCACCATCAAGGTAATGGCGGGCGTCGCCAAACTCCAACCGAGCATGAAGATTGCGATCGGCGCAATCGCCCAATAGGGATGAGCGACGAAAACCAGGTTGGCAGTCACATTGACCAAAGCCATCAGCGACATGATGGCGAAGCCGACACGAACTTGTACGCGAGGCTCGACCCGACCCGCCAATCGGCCGCTGATCGTTGCGCCGAACATCACACCGACGACAGTCGCCAGGAAGAACCAGAAAAATTGTGTTGGCGCGAGTCCGAGGATTTCGCCCAGGAATGCCGGTGCCGCGAGAATGTAAATGAACACACCATTAAACGGCAGACTGCTCGAAACCGCGAGCAACAGGAAGCGCACGTCGAACCCCAACTGCCAATAGCCGCGCAGCAGATTATCGGCACTGAATTCCTGGCGCTGTGGCAAGGGCAGCGTCTCGGGCAAGTAACGGTAGGTTGCCAACCAGAGCACCAGGCCAACGATGGCGAGAAACCAGAAGATCGCCTGCCAGTTGGCGAAGCTGAACAACACACCCCCGACCATAGGGGCAATGGCTGGTGCCACGGCAAAAAATAAAGTCACCTGCGACATGGCGCGCTGGGCATCGGCGGGCGCATAGATATCGCGGATGATCGCGCGCGAAATCACCATGCCGGCGCCCGTACACAGACCCTGCAGGGTTCGAAAAATGATCAGCGCGCCAATGCTGGTCGACAAGGCGCAGCCGACCGAGGCCAACGCAAAGATTCCAATGCCCCAGAGTACGACCGGCCGACGACCAAAACTGTCGGACAGCGCGCCGTGAAAAAGACTCATGATCGCAAAGCCGAACAAGTAGGCCGACAAGGTCTGCTGCATTTGTACCGGCGTCGCACCGGTCGCCTCGGCAATACCGGCGAACGCCGGCAAGTAGGTGTCGATCGAGAATGGACCCAGTGTCGTCAGGCCGGCAAGGAGGATGGCCAAGGTCCAGCGCGGCCCTTGCCAACCTTCCCGATCAGGCGAGGCGGACTGGGGCGCGGCGGTGCTGTTCGCTGCGGTTGAACCAGGAGCGGCGGTTAAGTCAGGGTTGCTGATGGGGCGCTCGGCATAAAAAGTTTGAGCGCGCTAGGGTACCGTATTGCGCGTTGACCCTTTTAAGCCCGCAAGATTGAACTTCGCTTATATTGCTCGATTATGCGAGCCGCCCAGTTTGAAGTACTCATCCGCCGTGCGGTTCCGGGCGAGGCGGAACTATTGTCCAATATCGCACGCGCATCAAAGTCGTACTGGGGCTATTCGGCGGAACAGATCGAGCTTTGGCGGGACGAGTTGTCGTTCACTGCCCGGTCGATCGAAACATGCGCGACCTTTGTTGCCGAAGTCAATGACGTCCCAGTCGGTGTGGTGCAGATCAATTCAACAACCGAGTCATGGGACCTTGCAGCGCTTTGGGTTCATCCCGACTATGTTGGCCGAGGCATCGGCAAGGCACTCTTGCGCAAAGCGCAGATGATCGCTCGCGAAGCTGATCAAGGCGCGTTGTCGATAGACTCCGACCCCTACGCCGAAGCCTTTTACCTCGCGTTGGGTGCGGTCCGAGTGAGCGAACGGTGTGCCCCGATTGAGGGCAAAGCCAAGCGCGTACGTCCGCAACTAAGGTTATCGACCAGGAGTCCCGCTTTGATCACCATTTCAAATTCCCCTGTGATCCGTTCGATCCAAGCAGGCGACCGCGACGCCTGGCAACCGCTTTGGGACGGCTACAACGCGTTCTACGGGCGCAAAGGCGATACCGCGCTGGTGCCCGACATTACACGCGTCACCTGGCAGCGCTTCTTCGATTCGAACGAGCCTGTCTTTGCACTGGTCGCCGAGGCCGACGGCCGGTTGGTCGGCCTGGTCCACTATCTTTTTCACCGCAGTACCACGCGCATCGAGCTAACCTGTTATCTGCAGGATCTGTTCACGCTCGAATCCGAACGCGGGCGCGGTGTCGGTCGACTGTTGATCGAAGGCGTATACCAGGCCGCAAGGGCAGCAGGCATTTCGCGGGTCTACTGGCAAACCCAAGAAACCAACGCTGCGGGTCGCTTGTTGTACGACAAGGTCGCGAAACATGCCGGCTTCATCGTGTATGCGCATGAGGTATCACCTGTACAGTGAGATAAATGCTGCGGTCCTCATCACCCGGAACGGTAAGGCCGTGGCGCGGATACTTCCCGGCCACCAAAACTTACAAAGCCGGGTGTTTTCATGCAGCGCAAAAACGGGTAAATTGCACAAACGCGCAATATCACAACCAGGAGAGTTACATGCAACCAGTCGAAACCCTTATCGGTCCAATGGAAACCCAGGCCTTCGAACGGGAAATTCGTCGCGAAGGTTTTGCCGAGATTCAGATCAAGACCTTCGGGCCGATGGCAACCAATACGCCCCATCAGCACCCGTTTGACGTTCGCGGGTTCGTGCTTGACGGCGAGGCGACCATTACCTGCGATGGTGTCCCAGGAACTTATCGCAAGGGCGACACCTTCAACATGAACGCCGGGGTGACCCACACGGAATCCTATGGTCCGTCGGGTTATCGTTGGTTAATTGGCAAGCGCCACCCGAAGACGACCTGAGGGCGTTTGTGTTGATGGCGGGTGCGTTCATGGCGGGTGCGCCAGGCTTGCTGCGGATGCTTGAGTTGGAATAGTCGATGAGGACGAAAAATCGAAAGAACTCAGCGGTGAATCTCGAGCCCGTTGGCAAGCCGCAGCAAAGTTCGTCTCTGATCAAGGTACTCGCTCAAAGTCGGCCAGTCTCCAAGGCACACGAGACCTTCCAAAAATTGGTTGGCAAGATCAATGCCAAACGTGACCAGCTCAAGTTATGGCAGGACTATCAATCGCGCTTTAATCAGCGGCTGGCGAGCGAACTCGTACCCCTGAAAGCGGAGTTGCGCCGCGTCCAACGGCAGATGGTCGAATTAATCGATGCCCTGCTGAGTGACGTTACGCCCCCTCGTCGACTAACCCGCGCACAACGCGAGAAGCTTGTGCAAATGCTGAGCAATTTGCTCGACGAACTGTTCGAGGAAGAAGCTGAGGACGACGCAGCCTTAGTCCATTTGTACGACAAGTACAACGATATCTCGCGCGCGGAGAATCGCCAGATGGATATCGAATTTGCCGAGGCGATGCTCAACGATGTTTTTGGTGTCGACCTTGGGCCCGATCACGGCGCATCGAGTGCCGATGAATTGTTTGAAAACGCCCAAGATATGATTCGGGAGCGTGCCAGCAAACGGTCCAAAGCGAGCGCCGCGAAGATCAACGCCACTAGGGCACAGCGGGAGCAGGCGAGTCAGGAAATTAGTCAATCCTTACGCGATGTTTATCGCAAGCTCGTCAGTGCATTGCACCCGGATCGTGAGCCGGATGCGCAAGCACGGGCGCGCAAAACACTCCTGATGCAGCGGGTCAATCAAGCCTATGCCGACAAAGATCTCTTGACGCTGTTAACGCTGCAATTTGAAATTGAGCAGATTGATGCAAATCACCTCTCGACAGTGCCGCCAGAGCGGCTGGCGCACTATATCCAGATTCTGCGCGAGCAATTGGTCGGGCTCGAGCAAGAACTTACGCAACACGTCCACAGCTTCGGACATTTATTGCCCCGAGGATCGGCCCTGACGCCGGACAAGGTCGATCGAGAGTTGAGCATTGACCTTGCGCACCTTAAGGTTCGGATTCGCGGCATGCAAGGCGATTTGGTGGCGTTCCGTGACCCGACGACGCTCCGCACCATCCTCAAGCGTTACCAGTTGGAGGATCATGATGAAGACATGGATGACATGTTCGACCTCATGAATACCTTTGTTGAGCCGACAACGAGCCGTCGCGGTGCCAGGCGGCACCGATGACCTGAGGATAGACTGCCAGTTCGATGCTCAATGTCCGCGCCCATTTGACCCGTTACTTTGCACATTCGCCCCTTCGGCATGCGCCGTTTCGACTGTTCTACTTTGGTGCCATAGGCACGGCGCTGGGTCTGACGATGCAGGCCACGCTCGCCGCCTGGCTTATGGCCACCCTGACGACGTCGGCTTTGATGGTGGCGCTCGTGCAAACGGCCAACACCCTGCCGTCACTCTTGTTCGGGCTTTTCGCGGGAACCCTGGCCGACATTGTTGAACGCAAGCGGCTCATTACCTTTGCGTCTGTCGCCTTGGTGGCGGTCACCGCACTGCTCGGCTTGCTTGAAATCGCCGAGCTAGTAGGGCCCGTCAGCCTGCTCATCGCGACCTTCATCATTGGCTGCGCGTTTACGTTCTACATGCCGGCGCAACAAGCCAGCATCAACGGTTTTGTCGCACGCGAGGAACTCGGCAAGGCATTGGCGCTGGGCGCGGTCGCATTCAGCGTCGCACGCGCGCTCGGGCCGGCGCTGGGTGGATCGATGGCGACCTGGTTCAGTTCGGGCAGCGCCCTGTTGCTGGCCGCGTTCTTTTTCAGTTGGATGCTGTTGGCGACGCGCCGCTGGGATAATCGCGAGCGTCCTTTACCCGGCATTCCCGAGACCCTGGTATCGGGGGCGCTCAGCGGCTTGCGCTTCGCCCGCCACTCGTCAGCGATGCGCGCGATCATCGTGCATAACCTGTGTTTCGCTCTGTGTGCCAGTGGCTTTCTGGCGCTGCTGCCGGTCATCGCACGCGATCAGCTCGGGCTTGGGGCCGGCGGATTTGGTGCGCTATCGGCTGCGTTCGGCATTGGCGCGGTGGCCAGTGCGTTATCGGTACCCACACAATTGCAGCGACGGCCGCTGAGCGCAGTTGTTCAGTACGGCGTGCTGCTGTGGGCGGTGTCCGTCCTGCTGATTACCTGGACCCATTGGACTGCGCTTGCGGTGCTCGGCTCGGTCGGGGCCGGTGCCGCCTGGATGGGCGTCTTATCGAGCCTGTCGGCCGCCACACAGAGTTGCGCACCGGCGTGGGTACGAGCGCGCGCCGTCGCCATGAATCTGGTTGCGGTGCAGGCGAGCATTGCCGCCGGTAGCGCCCTTTGGGGTGCGCTGGCGGCGCTCACGGACATTCGCATTTCTTTGTCCGCTTCGGTGGCCGTGCTCATGCTCCTGCAACTTTGGAATCAGCGATTCCGTATTGCGATGGGTAGCGAAGCTGATGTTGTCGCCGGCCCGAAATTTCCTGATCTCGCGATCGAATCGAATCCGATGCCCGATGATGGACCGGTACTGATTCAGATCGAATATCGAATTCACCCGAAGAGCACCGACGAGTTTCATCATGCGATTCATCAGATGGAGCCGATCCGGCGCCGCAACGGCGCAACGAGCTGGCGAGTGTTCCGTGATTTGTCAGGCGACGGCCGCTTCGTCGAGCGCTTTATCATCGCCTCCTGGGCCGAGTATGTTCGATTGCGCACGCGAATGACGATCACCGACCGAGCCATGCAGGCGCGCGTGGAGGAGTTGCAATTGCCGGAGGTACCGGTGCAGGTTGTTCGTTACATTGGACTGCACTGAACAAGTTCTCAAGTCCGCGCCGAGGCCGTCAATTTCAACGACGTCGCACACTCGTCGTCTGGCACAGTAGTCTTTAGCTTCTGAGTACCGGAAACGCCGCTGAGTCCATGACACCGCCATGCTCTGGCCCGCCGGCCAGCGGTGGCGGTGGCGGTGGCGACATAAACCCCTCGCGCAAGATGAAGCGCGCATCGTCGCCGGTGAATCGCGCAGAGAAGGCACGGCGGCGCGACGCCATCAGATTGGCCGGCGCACCGTGCACGGTCAGACCGTGAAATGCAATGCAGTCGCCCCTTTGCAAATCGAAGCTCACCACTGGGTGTTGCGCACGCAGTACCGCGTCATCGGGAATCGATTCATAGCTTGATGAAGTATTGGCGTGATTCTGTGCATCAGCGAAGCGCTTCGGTGCGTACCACTTGCCCCAACGATGTGAACCCGCGATGTACTCGGGGCAACTCGCTTTTGGTACATCGTCGAGTGGAATCCAGAAACTGATGATCTGCTCGCCATCAACCGGGTAATACGGTTGGTCATGATGCCAAGGCGTTTTTTCCAGCGTGCCCGGTTCTTTGACCAGAACGTGCTCGTGATACAGGTTCACCTTTCGAGAGCGCATGAGCTGCGCGGCGAGCTCGGCCATCGGCGACTCGAAGAAGAAGCGCCGGTAGGCGTCGATGCGTTGCCAATTGCAATAGTCGCCGAAAAACCGGCCCGGGTTACCTTCGGGCGTGTAATGCCGGGCGTGCGGCCCAGGCTCGCGCAAGTTGTGCTCCACACCTTCGACCAGTTGCGCAATCCAGTCAGTTGCAAGCACCTGGCGCAGGCACGCGACACCGTCGGATTGGTAGGCTTCTATTTGTTCGCGAGTCAACATGCCTGAATTCCCCATTGGCTGAGACGATTTCGAGACCCAATTGAGTTTAATGCGATCCCGAACTGCGACTGCAGTGAAATCTGCGCCGCGCACAATTCACTTCATCGACAGACGTCAAGAACGCTGTCGAAATGGCTCGAAACCAGTCAATTGAAGTTGACTCAAACCTACACTTTAAATCGGAAAATATCATGAAATCACTTGCTAAAGTTCTCGTCACCACTGGATTCGCTTTGTTCGCAGTCGGCGCACAGGCTGAAGACCTGTTGTATCCAGGTCCCTTCGTCAAGGACTCGAGCGTCGCGCTCGTAGCGCCGGACCGCAGCGTTGATCTGAATCGTGTCTCGCCGAACTTGTATCAGTACGATATCGGCAAAGCGCCTGCGAACAACAAGGTTGCAGGCCGCAGCGTGGCCGAAGTTCGCGCCGAAGCACGTATGGCAGTAGCCAAGCGTTCCCCAGCCGACTCGTATCAGTTTGGCGGTTGAACGCCGCAGTCCGCCAGGATCGGCTCAAGGTGTAGCATCACAGGGGGTCGTCTGGAGGATTGAGCATCAACACACACATCGATTTGGGCCGACGGGGTCTTGTTCAGGGGCATTGTGAGCGCGAATTTGAAGCGGTCATGGCTGCCTTCGTCAACAACTTCAAGGTACACGGTGAGTTGGGCGCGAGCGTAAGCGTCAAGCTCGCCGGCAGAACGGTCGTTGACCTGTGGGGTGGCTTGCGTGACGCGACCAGCGCCGCGCCCTGGCAACAGGACACAGTGTCGATCGTCTTCTCGTGCACCAAGGCAGCCACTGCACTGTGCGCCCAACTCCTGATCGATCGTGGCCAGCTCGAGCTGACTGCGCCGATTGCCCGCTACTGGCCTGAATTTGCTCAGGCCGGCAAAGCCGACGCATCCGTTTTAATGGCACTGAATCATTCGGTGGGCCTACCGGCGCTGCGCGAGCCTGTGAAAGCGGGCGGGTATTATGACTGGCACTATATGGTTGAGCGCCTCGCTAGGGAAGAACCGTTTTGGCAGCCCGGCACGAAGAACGGCTATCACATGATCTCGTTTGGCTGGCTGGTGGGTGAACTGGTCCGGCGTGTGTCGGGCCAGTCGCTTGGCGCGTTTTTCCGCAGTGAAGTTGCTGTGCCCCTCGGTCTGGATTTCTGGATCGGTTTACCGCCCGAGATCGAAGCGCGCGTGGCCCCGGTCATTCGATTTATCCTGCCCCCAGACGCGCCGAGGAGTGACTTTACCGTGGCCTTGTTGGCGAATAACAAGTCGATCCAACACTTGTCGTTACTGAATAATGGCGGTCACCAAACCGATTCCCGCCAAGCCCACGCAGCCGAAATTGGCGGCGGCGGCGGTATCTCGAATGCGCGGGCGCTGGCGCGGATGTTCGAACCGCTGGCCAATGGTGGCAAGATCGTCGGTGGCAGCTTCGATGGCGCCAGGCTGATATCGGCGCAGCGTATTGAGGACATGCGGCAAGTGTCGGTGCAGACCGATCGCGACGAGACCTTGCTGATTCCAACACGATTTGCGCAAGGCTTCATGCTTCGCATGGACAACCCGACACTGCCCACCGGAAATTCGGTACGCATCGGCGAACAGGCCTTTGGCCACGTGGGTGCCGGCGGCAGCATCGGCTTTAGCGACCCCCAATATGGCCTGTCGTTCGGCTATACGATGAACCGCATGGGTGGCGGTCTACTGCTCAACGAGCGGGGTCAGGCGCTGGTCGACGCGGCTTATGCATGTCTGTGATTGCCTGAGCTCGCGGCATACCGCACCAACCACGAATAACGCTAGCAGCGCACGGCACCCGCCGCGAAGCCCGCCAGTCGGCGACCGATGATGTCATCGGCTTCGCGCATGATGCGATCAATCAGCTCCTTGACCGTCGGCACGTCATGGATCAGGCCGGCCACCATGCCGCAGGACCAGACACCTGCATCCATCGCGCCCTCAAGCATGATCTTCGGGTACACCCCGGCTACCTCTTCCATGATGTCCTCGAATTTCAGATTGGCACCCAGTGCCTTTTCTTTTTCAAGCAGCCGATCGGTGGCGGCGTTGCGCAACACCCGCTCGGTATTGCGCAGTGGCCGCATGACCAGGCGTGTGTCGAGCTCGGTCGCCGCGACCAAAGCCTGCTTGACGTTTTCGTGAATCGGCGCTTCTTTAGTGGCCATGAAGCGCGTACCCATGTTGATGCCATCGGCCCCCAAGGCGAGCGCGGCAACCAGGGAACGACCATCAGCCATACCCCCTGAAGCCACAAACGGAATTTTGAGTTCTTCCGCCGCGCGCGGCAACAAGATGAAGTTGGGAATATCGTCCTCGCCCGGGTGACCGCCGCACTCGAAGCCGTCGACGCTGACCGCGTCGCAGCCAATTGACTCGGCCTTCAGAGAGTGCCGCACCGATGTGCATTTGTGAACGACCTTGATGCCGGCATCATGCAAACCGGGCAGCCACTTCTGCGGATTGTTACCGGCGGTTTCGACCACCTTGACGCCGCCCTCGATGATCGCGCGGATGTAGCCCGGATAGTCCGGCGAACTGACGGTCGGCAGGAAGGTCAGATTCACGCCGAACGGCTTGCTGGTCATGTCGCGACAGCGCTTGATTTCCTTGGCTAAAGCCTCCGGCGATTTCTGCGTCAGGCCGGTGATGATGCCCAGGCCTCCGGCATTCGACACCGCCGCGGCCAATTCGGCGAAGCCGACGAAGTGCATACCGCCCTGGATGATCGGATGTTCGATACCGAGCATCTCGGTAATTTTGGTCTTCATGGGAGAAGCACTCCTGGAAATTTTTAAGGGATATAGACGTCTGGTTTCAGAACTCAGGTGTGCTCGGCGCCGCGCTCCAGAGGCACCGCCATGGACAACAAAAAGCGCGACACACAAACATAAAAACTGGCTGTCAAAGTCAACTCCACAATCGCTTCGGCATCAAAGCCCTGCTGCTTGAGTTGCTCAATACATTCGGGTGATGCACCCGGGCCGTGCGTTACTTCATCGGCCAAGCGCAAGACCGCACGTTCACTGGCGTTGAACAGGCTGGCTGTCGACCACTCTTCGAGCGCGTCGATCTGCGCTTGTGGAATACCAGCCGCCAGTGCCATAGCGACATGATGAACCCATTCGTAGTTGGCACCGCTGATCTGCGCACCACGCAAAATCAGCAGCTCACGCAATGCGCGCGGCGTCTTTGCGTTCAGCCGGAGCGGCCAGGCAAAATCGAGCCATCCGCGCAACATCGCCGGTGCATGACCCATGACGCGATACAGATTCGGTACCTGAATGCCACGGGCACGCACTTCTTCGAATAGGGCGGCCAGCGCAGGATGTTCGGTTGAATCGGGCAACAGCGGCAACAGCGGCAACAGCGGCAACACCGGCGACGGCTTTGACATTCGTCAGGCTCCTGATTTAATCGACCTTGGCACCCGAGGCTTTCACAACCGGTCCCCAGCGGCGAACTTCTTCCTGGATCATGGCACCCATTTGTTCTGACGAACCGCCGACGATGTCGTAGCCCAGGTCATTCATGCGCTTGATGAACTCGGGCGCTTTGGTGGCCTTCTGACCTTCGGCATTCATTCGGGCAATGATTTCTTTCGGTGTCCCCACCGGCATCGCCAGGCCGAACCAAGCCGTCGACTGGTAGCCGGGCAAACCGGCTTCGATCATGGTCGGAAGATCAGGCAAGGACGCAGCACGCTTCGGGCCGGTGGTCGCCAGCGGCCGCAACTTTCCACCCCGAATTTGTGTGATGGCCGAGGGTATGTTGTCGAACATCAATTGCACTTGACCGCCGATCAAATCAGTCACCGCCGGTGCGCTGCCTTTGTAGGGGACATGCGCAATATCGAGGTTCAACATGTGCTTGAACATTTCGCCTGACATGTGAATGGTCGAGCCACTACCGCTTGAGGCGTAACTGAATTTACCGGGTTGCGCCTTGATCAAAGCGATGAGATCACTGACCGAATTTGCTTTGACGTCGTTGTTGACCACCAGGACGTTGGCAAATGCGCCCAGCACAATCACTGGTGCCAGGTCCTTGTTGGGGTCGTAGGTCAGTTTCGAGTACAGAAACGGGGTAATGCCGTGCAGGCTGCTGGGCGACATGAGCATGGTGTAGCCGTCCGGCGCGGCGCGTGCAACCATTTCGGAACCCAGGTTGCCGCCAGCGCCTGGACGGTTGTCCACGGTCACAGGCTGGCCAAGGGTCTTGCTGAGTTCGGTGGCGGCGGCACGCGCAATGATATCTGTCGCGCCACCCGGTGCATAAGGCACCACCAGGCGGATCGGCTTGTTCGGGTAGCCCTGGGCGATCGAGCTCTGAGGGGTCAGGGCAGAGACGGTCAGGGCGGCGAGCAGCGCTAGCGGGGTGAGCATTTTCATGGCAGTTTGTCTCGATGTTTTGGGAATTAGCGCCAGTGTAGCCTAGGCGTAAACCGGCATGCACGGTAAGATCGAACACTTATGCAGACGAAAGCAAATCACGCCGCCATGATTCCATTCTCCATTCTCGATTTGGTCACCGTAAGAGTTGGCGACACACCGGCCGATGCCTTGCACAACACGCTCGATCTGGCGCAACATGCAGAACGCTGGGGCTATCGCCGCTACTGGATGGCCGAGCACCACAATATGACCGGCATAGCGAGTGCCGCAACATCGGTCGTTATTGGTTATGTCGCTGGCGGCACCAAGACCATTCGGGTCGGATCGGGCGGCATCATGCTGCCCAATCATTCGCCGCTGGTTATTGCCGAGCAGTTTGGGACGCTGGAGTCCTTGTACCCGGGGCGCATTGATCTGGGTCTGGGCCGCGCGCCCGGCACCGATCAGTTAACCATGCGGGCCATGCGGCGCGATCCGAATGCGGCAGAACAATTTCCGGACGACATTCAGGAACTGCGTGAGTTTTTTGAGCCAGTCAAGCCGGGCCAGAAGATTCGAGCGGTACCAGGCGCGGGGCTGAAGGTGCCGCTGTGGATTCTCGGCTCGAGCCTGTACGGCGCACAGGTTGCAGCCTACTTCGGATTGCCCTACGCCTTCGCGTCGCACTTCGCGCCCGACGCGCTGGACCAGGCCCTGGCGGTTTATCGCGAACACTTCAAGCCCTCCGAGCAACTTCAGAAGCCGTACGCGGTGCCTTGCGTCAATGTCATCGCAGCCGATACCGATCACGAAGCTCGGCGGCTGTTCACGAGCCTGCAAAAGCGTTTTACCGACATGGTGCGCAATGCGCGCGGCCAACTTTCGCCGCCGATCGACGACATCGATACGTATTGGACACCGGCCGAGAAGGTTCATGCGAGCCGCATGTTGTCGTGTTCGTTTGTGGGGTCAGGTGCAACCGTCAAGCGCGAGCTGGAGGCGTTTATCAAGCGCACCGGTGCGGACGAGCTGATGATTGGTGGTGCAGTGTTTGAGCAATCGGCACGCCTGCGCTCGTATGAGATTGTGGCGCAGATTGGGCGTGGTGAGGCGTTTGAGGTGTCGGACTCGGCGACTGCCCAGATTTTGTGAAAGGAGAACTTGCCATGACAAGCGAAGACAAGGTCAAAGGACCCGCGTCCTACTTTCCATCGATTGAGAAGCAGTACGGCAAGCCGATTGCGCACTGGATGGGGCTGCTGAAGAACGCTGGTCCGTTGAAGCACATGGAATTTGTCAAGCTTCTGAAGACCGAGCACGAAATCGGTCACGGACACGCCAATGCCCTCGTGGCAGGGTACTTGGCGAAAGCGAAATGATCGCGGTCTGAACTGTTATTTGATTTAACGATACGCAGCGATAAATTCTCTTTAGATAAAAATCCTGCTAATTAAAGGTTAGTACGCGCTCGACGTCGTTGGTAGCTTGCGACGATTCGAGCCATGAGATCGGAGTACTGTTGTGCAGGCTCAATCGGGCACGACATGCTGAAGTAGGTGTTGGTATCGACGAAGGAGCACTGAGAAATTGGTTCAGCAGCCAGAGTTGGTTCTATCGGAATTGCTGAATGGGTATTTGCTTTCTTGTAGCAAGAAACGCTCGCCGGTAGCATGCGCTTGAATTCGATGCTTTGTGACGACGAGCAATGCGAAGGCAGTGGCAGCCGGGGATTCGTGATCGACAGGTGAGTGACCGAGTCGGGCAGGTTCTTGCCCTGTTGATCACGACAGCAGTTATTTGTAGCAGCGTGAGTTTGCGAAGTGGGTTTCAGGTGACGAGCTCGGCAGCGGTTTCAGTTTGTTTGGCCCTGTGACGGTCGTGCAACGGCGAGGGTTGGTGCCCTGAATTTGGGGTAGGTGCTGTGCATAGAAGTGCGATGCCAAGGCGTAGCCCGCCCGGGAAGCGAATCCGCAACGCAGAGTCACCAGGCGCTGCGTTGAGCAGAGCAAAGGAGCGTTAATCGATGGGCAGCAAGGCGATGCGCAAGGAACTACCCGGAGGCGAGTTTGTCGAGGAAAAGTATTTGCGTTGCGTAGTCAGCTCACCTGTACTAACGAATAAGGTTAGATCGTGATCGCGAAGCGAGCCACGATCTGAACCGGGTGTTGGACAAGCCCGGTCGGTTCGTGGTGAGGGTTCACTGGAAATATCTTTTTCGATTCGACCGGTATCAAGGGCTTTGAAGCGTGCA
>JANORY010000269.1:0-8942 GCA_031415535.1 Burkholderiales bacterium
CCCGGGTCGTTTGGCCGGCCGCCGATGTCGGTGGAATTCCGCCCGAGGGCGGGATTGAAGCCGCATACAAAAGGCAACTGGCCGAGGCCGCCGATCCGGTGGCGCTGCGTGCCGAAATCAATGCTCGAATCGAAACCGCACGTGGACCGATCGGGCCGCTGAACCGTTTTCAGATGGAAGAAATGATTGACCCACGCGACACTCGGGCGCTGGTTTGCGATTGGGTTGTAGATGCGTACCGAATGATTGCGCAACCCGATCGACTGGTTTCGCGTGGCCTGCAATTCAGGCCCTGATCGATGATGAACTCCAACCCAAATCGGAGACCTTGCAGTGTCGAAGTTGAATGATCAGCAGCGACGCCAATGGGCGGTTGATAGTTATCTGCATATCGAAGGCGCGCTGAATGCCGATCGAGCGCAAGGGTAGATATCTCGAAGCTGAGCGATGCTCGCCGCATTACCAAGGGCGTCGATGCAATTGTGCACCTGGGTGGATATTCGGTGGAAGGGTCCTGGGAAGAATCCTGAATGCAAATATTATCGGTTGCTACAACATTTTCGAAGCAGCGCGAAGCAATGGCGTGAAGCGGATCATTTTCCCGACTTCAAATCACGCCACCGGCTTTTATCGACGTGATCAAACGATTGATCACGGCGTCTATCCGAAGCCCGACGGGCGCTACGGTGTCTCGAAGGTATTTGGCGAGGCGCTCGGAAGAATGTAGTCGGACAAGTATGGCATGCAGTTTCTGATGATTCGCATCGGCATCGACCATCCGGAGATACAGTTCGAAATTGTCTACGGTGTTTCCGGCAACAAGCGCAGCTGGTATGACAATCGCAACTCAACGCGGCTGGGCTACAAACCGCAAGACAACTCCGAGAAGTTTGCGGCCTTGGTGTCGTGCCCACAGTCTGCGGAGCGCAGACGCACAAAGCCGTGCGCCAGAACGCTTCAAACTCGTCCTTTACGAACTGGGGAACACCGGTTCCTGCAGCGGCTTCCACTGCGAGAACTTTGCGCGTTTGGTTGACTATGAAGACCGCTACGCACCCGGGATGCGGCGCTTTGACACCAGTTTGCGCGCCAACCCGATGTTGATCAACATGCTTGAAGCGGCCTGTAAATTGCTGATTGAATGGCAGCCCACACGCGTGCGCGAATACCTTCTGAAGATCGAACGCAAGCCGGTTGATCGGATGCGCACGCTGGGCTTTGAAGTGGCTGACGAAAGTGTACGGGCTGCCAATTTGTTTGGCGTCAAGTTGCCTGCTGAATTGGTTCCGGAAGTTTGCCGCAGCCAACTGGGCCAGCGCAAGATCTACGTATCGGTTCGTGGCAGTGCGGTTCGGGCGTCGCCGCATGTCTACAACGACGAAGGTGATCTTGAACTTCTGGCGGACGCGTTAGCCCGCTTGTAGGGCATCGTCAAGTTAAGCATTTTTGCGAATTTTCTTTCCCACTTCTGGGTCTTCTGAGGGTTTGTCAATCTGCCATCAACCATCGGGTTGAAACCAGAACCGGACTGACAATCAACCGGGGCCGCTGCGGGGCGCGACGGATTGCGCGAAATGAAGAACCCGCCGATTGGATCTGAATCGGCGAACAGCGATTGGACCGACCCGGGCTTCAACTTCGCGTCCTGATAGTCATAGGCCAGTACACCCCGGTGAACGCAACCGAGGAATTCGAAGAATGGCGCGGTGAGTGGCGCGTCGAGACCAGCTGAAGAGGTGGATCGAACGCTTGAGGCCTGCCGTCACGCGGCGTAAACTAAGCGCCGACCGCGCGTCGTGGAGCTGCGGACCTGACCCCGCACTCGCCAATCCCCTTCAAGGAGCCATCTGATGCCCGCCAATACTGTCAAGTCCATTCGACGGCGTGCGCTGCTCGCGATGCTCACGCTGTTCGGGATCGCCGTTTCGCTAGCCGGCAACGCCCAGGCCCAGACCTATCCCAGCAAGCCGATCCGGATCGTGGTCGGATTCCCGCCCGGCAACACGCTGGACACGATCTCGCGTGTGTTAGGCGAACACCTGCGGGTGAAGCTTGGCCAGCCGGTGATCGTGGAGAACAAACCCGGCGCCAACGGCGTGCTCGGCGTCACCGAGGTGGCGCGGGCCAGTCCTGACGGCTACACATTGCTGGCCACAAATTCGAGCAGTATCGTGGTCAATCCACAGCTGTACAAGAAGCTCGGTTACCAAAGCTCGGACCTGGCGCCGCTGACGATGGTGGTGGCCGCGCCGATGATCCTGACGGTAAATCCGGCCAATGAGCGAGTCGCCATGGTCAATACCGTGGCCGACCTGGTCGCACTGGCCAAGGCCCGTCCGGGTGAACTCGCTTATGCTTCCGGAGGTCTCGGAAATCTTGCGCATCTGGGCATGACGATGATCAACAACCGTACCGGCATTCAAACCAATCACGTGCCGTACAAGGGCTCGACCGCCGCGCAGCAGGCGACACTCGCCAAGGAGGTGGACACCCAGCTCGACACGCCACTGGCGTTGCCGCTGATCAAACAGGGCCGGCTCAAGGCGCTGGCCGTGACCGGTGCAAAGCGCCTGCCCGAGTTGCCCGAGGTGCCCACGTTTGCCGAAGCCGGCATCCGCGGCGTTGAGTTCAACTTCTGGCTGGGCCTGTTCGCGCCCGCACAGACACCTGCCGCCATTCTGCAAGTGCTCTACGAAGCGATCAACAGCGTTCGCGACAACCCGGACGCGATGCGTGTGCTGGCCGCCCAAGGCGGCGTCGAACTTGCCGACCCGTCAACCTTCGCCGCGCGCATCCGCAGCGAATACACGCTGTGGGGTGACGTGATCAAGCGCGAGAACATCCAGCTCGATTGAGCGGGTCGCGATGATAGGCAATCCCCCTGAACTGCGGCCACCGGTGCCGCGCCGCGCGGGCGCGCCCACCGCACTCGGCGGCCTGCGTGTCATCGACTTCTCGCACTTCATCGCCGGGCCGTTCTGCACGATGATGCTGGCCGATTTTGGCGCCGACGTGATCAAGATCGAAAGCAGCGACGGCGGAGACGGCTTTCGCGCCTATCCGCCTCGGTTGGGGGGCGAGGGTGGGGCCAGCGAAGGTGTGCCCTATCTCTGGGTCAACCGAAACAAACGCAGCGTCACGCTCGACCTGAAGTCACCAGCCGGCCAGGCCATTGCGATGGAGCTGATCGGCAAGGCCGATATTCTTGTCGAGAATTTCTCCACGGGGGTAATGGCGCGATTCGGACTGGACTACGAGCGCGTGGTCAAACACAAGCCGGACATCATCTACTGTTCGGTATCGTCGTACGGGCGCAGCGGCCCGTTCGCCAACCGTGTGGGATTTGATCCGGTGGTGCAGGCCGAAAGCGGATTTATGTCGCTGGTGGGCTATCCGGACCAGCCGCCGGTGCGCGCAGGCCCGTCGATGATGGACATCTCAACCGCGATGATGGCCTGCAACGGAGTGCTCGCTGCCGTGGCTGCACGTCAGCGCACCGGCGAAGGCCAGTATCTCGAAGTGTCGATGATCGAGACCGCCGTGAACATGCTTGGCAACTTCTCGGCCGCCTATCTGGCCACCGGTGTGAACCCGACGCGTTTTGGCAATACCCAGCCGACGGCGTGCCCGGTCGGCGCCTTTGACACGGCCGACAAATCGATCTATCTCGCCTGCGCAAACGACCGCACCTATCAGCGCTTCGTCAACGATGTGCTCGAGCGGCCCGAACTCGCCACAGATCCGCGTTTTGTCGACAGCAACTCGCGCCGTGAAAACCAGGTGGCGCTGATTGCGATCATCACTGAAGCGCTCAAGCGCAAGCCGCGCGAGCAATGGCTCGCGAAGGCCCATGCAGTGGGTGTGCCAGTTGGAGCCATCCGTACCGTTGAGGAAGCGATGCTCTCGCCTGAGGTGAACGCATTGGGACAGCTCAGCAAGGTGCCGCACCGAACGCTGGGGAGTGTGCCGAATGTGGCCTTGCCCATTCGGCTGTCGGGCACGCCGATTGTCGACCCGGTGGGAGCGCCGCCCATGGGCGCTGACACGGATGCAGTGCTGCGCGAGGTGCTCGGTTATGACGACTCTCGGTTGCTTGCAGCGCACCGGGGTGGGGGCCTGGGATAGAACCGCAGGCCGGACCCGCCGGCTAGACCAGCCCCTTCGAACGCGCCGATACAAATGCTTGAGTCTGTGCGTCCACATGCCGCTGCATGGCTTCAGGGAGCGTCACCGACAGGCCAGCCGCCAGCGAGGTTTTACCGACCACAAACGCACTGGCCGGTATCCTGGCGATTTCTTCACACCAGGCAGTGGTCCTGGCCTCAAGCTGATCGGGCGGGCAGACCTCGTTGACAAGACCCCAGCTCAGCATCTGTTCTGCCGAGAACTCGCGCCCGAGCAACACCATTTCGGCCGCCCGTTGGCGGCCCATCAATCGCGGCATCAGGTAACCACCGCCAGCCAGTCCGCGCAGCGCCTCGGGCAAGGCAAAACGCGCTTGCGGCACAGCGATCACGAAATCTGAACTCAGCGCCAGGGCCGCACCACCGCCGCGGGCATCGGCGTGCACGACACTGAGGATAGGCTTGGGCAGGGCGATCATTTGTGCATAAAGGGCCAACACCTCGCTCATGTACTGGCGAAACGCCGCCTCGTCGAAGGTCTTGAATTCCTTGAGGTCGGCACCTGCGCAAAAGCACCGGCCTGTTGAACGGATCACCACCGCGTGGGGTGGTGCCTCAGGCTCGAGCGCCTGCAGTTTGTCGCGCAAGGCCTGGACAACGGCGCCCGACAGCGGGTTTACGCCGCTGTCGGAGCTGAGCACGCAGTCAAGGAATAGCCTGGCATCGACCTGGTGTTCGACAAAACTCAGTTCAGTGGGCATCTGCGTGACACCGTTCGATTGCTTTCCAGCCAACCAGGGTCCAGGGCCGTCGCCCATCTAATGACGAGTCTTTTTTACTTAGGTTCGCTCCGAGTGTAACAAATGACCTTGGCATCTCATGGAGGATAGGCCTTTTAAACACGGTTTTCGCCGGTGAGTCGTTCAATGCGGTCACAGATGCGAGCGTCTAGACACGAGTTGGGGTTGAATTTGCCAGCAAAACGACTTCGGTTAGCAGGCGTTTTTGGCTCAGGTCGGTTCAGGGTACAAGGTCCAAGCCGATTCTCAGGTGCCGCAGAAGGTTGCGCCGATAGCGAGTAGCACGCCGCTGGCGACGCTCGGATCGAGCGGCGATAGTTGGCTGACTCAGAAAACCGCTTGCAGCGGCATTTGGCCGCGCGCCGGGGCCCGAGGCGGTGGCCTCGCCTGCAAGCCCAGATGGGTGAGGATCTTCTCGATCACCGGACTTTCCAGAATCGCCGCTGCGATGATCGTAAGCTTCCCACTGCAGTTCGGGCAGTGCACAAGGTCGAGGTCGAAGACGCGCTTGAGTAGCCGCACCCAATTGGGTCGGACCGTACGAGGCGTGTCGTTTTCCTCACTCACAGCCGCTTGCGTTACCGGGGCAACCTCCGGTGACGGCTTTGGCACCACCTGCGCGCGCAGCCTGGCATTCGTAGCCAATACGCCGTGAAACCGTATGAGGTGCAGTCGCGCCAGGGCGTCTTCATGGTCAGCACCACTTGGCCGGTGGCGTTGCACCGCACCCGTTCACTGGCTTGAGCTCCGCCGCTCTGGGCTTGGCGCCTTGCAAGGTCAGCACTTTCTGACCGGCCCGTGGACCGAATGCTATGCGGTACGTGCAAGCTGCGGCCTGCAAACGCCGCATCGCGCGGGCCTTGCACGAATCGTCGCTGGCGTCGTCGGCCAAGTATGTTGCACCCCGCTCTTCGACCAAGATCCCTTGCCGTGTCAGCAGCTTCATCATCCGCGTGATGATCTTGTGCAGCACCCCCCTGCACCGCTTCATCGCTCGGCGCGGGAACTTCGACAAACACCGGCTCGCCATCGGTACCGCGATGGTGACACTAGGCGTGGGCGCCGGCATTTTGATGTCGATCACTCGCAACCGCAAGCTGATGCAGTCCTGATGTCGCCTGGAAAGCGGTCGATATGAAATGCGGTCGTCGTTCGTCGTTCTTTAATGCATCAATCGTCGAGCAGGTCAACCGACGAAACAAAGGGATTGATTACTTTGACCGCACCGTACTGTTGTTCATGGGCCATGTCTTCGCTGAGAATATAGCGACAACCCAAATGCTGGGCAGACGCGACGATCAGGCAGTCCCAGTAGTGCAAACCATATCGGCTCTCGACTACCCAAGCCGACTCGATCGTGGCTTGATCAATTTGCCAGGGTTGCCAGACCTCATAACGTCTTACCTCAGCGCGCGCTGTTTGAACCGGCATCGGCGGCCTGATCTTGCGCGTGACATTGACGTAGAACTCATTCAAGACTTGCCGACTGATGCGGCCTGTCCTGCGCCTCCAAAGTTCGCTCAACCAAGTCAATGCCAACTCGCGTTTTAGCGGGTTTGCACCGTCTTCGCTGTAGATCAAAACGTTGGTGTCGACCAAAAAAAGGCTCATTGCCCTCGACCACGATCGTACAGGTTGGCACGCGCTTCATAGGGCGTGCCGTCTGATTTCCAGGTACGGTCCCGGTTCAGCCATTCATGGGCGGCGCGCTGATATGCGTCAGTCAGCCGCATTTTCTCGGCGAGCATTTCCCCGACCATTCGCGATACGCTGGTGTTGCGCCGCGCCGCTTCAATGCGCGCCCATTCGGCGACTTTTTCATCCATCGTGATGGTGACATTTTTCATAGCACATAATAACACTAAGCTCGTGCAACACGTACTTCGTGTCGAAAACTATTCCGAGAGACAGCCTTTAGCCATTTTAATGAGACCGATGAGTTTAAAGAGAAGCAACAATGCAGCGCGGCAGTTTGCATGCGCGATGACGTTCTCCCTCAGCGGCATCGCAACTGTTATCGCCGCCAATCCGGCGCTCGTCGCCGCCACTTTGGAGTCGATGGACCGCTATGCATTGGGCAAGCTGGTGCCAATCGCGGGCGACCCGGATCAGGCGCGCTGGCAGCTTGACTCGGAACAGCGTAACAACCTGGCCCTGCACTACACTCGAAAAAATGTCAGTACCTAGTGTAGTGTTTCATAAATGCCGTGGCGAAAGATTCGATTCAAACGGCGATGAGCGCGCGGTTGATCCGCAGGGGTCGATATCGGGGATATCAACCCCTGCGGGCGAGCGTGCGGGCGCGCCGTTTGATCGAACCCCTGCGGGGCGAGGTGCACTGGGGGCGACTGCGGCGTTGCGAACCCGGGTCAATAGCCCCGCTATTGACCCGGAACCGCGCCTTGCATTCGCCCCCATTGCACCTCGTCTTTCGCTACGGCATTTATGAAACACTACACTAGTTGCGGGTTCAGGGTGGACGGTTTCTGGTGGAGGAGATGCAGCCGAAGCTGCTCAAACTGAAGCCGGGTCTTCGGCGAAACTCCGACCGGCTCCTGGATGAATGATACGATTGTTTTTTTAGCCTGACTGGACGACGAAAAGATGAAAAGGTTCGCTTGGTGCGCCACCGAACTGGGCAAGCCGGTGCTGATCGATAACCGTGCGGATGCGGGTACAACGGTTGCCTCGAACCCAATCCGGGCAAATTTAATATCGCCAGTTCCGGCATCGGCGCGACCAATCATCTGATTGCCGAGATGCTCAAACAGCAGGCTGGCCTCGAGACGACCCATGTGCCCTACCAGGGCGGTGTGCAGGCGGGTCAGGACGTGGCCGGCGGTCAGGCGCAGATGATGTTCTCCGCCGCGCTGGAGGCCAAGCCGATCCTTGCAATCGGAAAGACGCGCGCGATCGCCAACGGCAGATTGTTGTTCAGAGCGACGATCAGCCTATTGTGACAACTTGAGGAACAAAACATGGCCGGCCTTCACGCTTTGCGCAACTCACCGATCCGCGAACGGGTCAGTCCCGCCGAATGGGAAACACGGGTCGACTTGGCAGCCTGTTATCGGTTGGTCGCGCACTACGGGATGACCGATCTCATCTACAACCACATCACCGCGCGGGTGCCCGGGCCGCACGAACATTTCCTGATCAACCCGTACGGCATGCTCTACGAGGAGATCACCGCGTCGAGCCTCATCAAGATCGATCTGGCCGGCGCTATCATTGATCAGGCGCCGGATCTGGGCTACTCGGTGAATGCGGCCGGTTACATCATTCACAGTGCGGTGCATGCGGACCGCGAAGATGTCGTCTGTGTGATTCACACCCACACGCGCGCCGGCATTGCCGTGGGTGCGACCGCTGAGGGGCTGCTGCCGCTGTCACAAACCGCGATGCGCTTTTACGGTCACCTGGCTTATCACGACTATGAGGGGCCGGCCTTCAATCGTGGTGAGAAAGAGCGGCTGGTGGCCGATCTCGGCTCGCTTAATGCCATGATCCTTCGCAATCACGGCTTGTTGACCTGCGCGCCGAGTATTGCGCAGGCGTTCAACCTGATCTATTGGCTCGAAAACGCCTGCAAGATTCAGTGCGAAATCCTTTCGCTCGGCCGGCCGCTGCACCGGGCGAGCGTTGCAGTCATCGAGCGGACTGCCGAGGCTTTGTCGGGCGCGGAAATTACTTTGGGTAACGAGAGTCAGACCAATCCGAATTTGAACCTCGATGCGCAGAAGGGCAAGTCCGGCTATGGCTTGCTGGAGTGGCCAGCGCTGCTGCGAAGGCTTGATCGGGTCGACCCTTCTTTTCGCGAATGATCCGATGGTTGTTACCAACACAAAGATCGGCTTTATCGGCGCCGGGCGGCTGGCGCAAACCTTGGCGATCTGCTTCTCGCAGGCGGGCATGCCGGTGGTGGCGGCCGCCAGCCGGTCACTGAGTTCGGCGCAAGCGCTGGCCGCACCCGTGTCCGGGTGCACCGCCTACGCCGAGCAGCAGGCCGTGGTCGCGG
>JANORY010000270.1:0-4198 GCA_031415535.1 Burkholderiales bacterium
CGGCTTGATGTAATCCATGTAGATATCACGCACACCGACCCAAGCATGATAAATAAGAGCGAGTATCGCCAGCAAAGTTGCAACCTTCATCCAGCTTTCAGCAAAAAAACCGGCCCAAATACCATACGACATCTCTTTGCGGGTCAGTACCATGCCGATCAGCAGCACCGCATAGACGGCGAGGATGATCCCGGTAATACGCTGCGCCAGCCAGTCGCGCATGCCATAGTGCGCACCGACCACGGTTCGATTGGTTGTCATCTCAAAAAACCCCGAAGATTTTGAGTGCCGCGAACAAGGTCAGCACTGCACTGGCGATGAAGACACTGTAGGCGGTTTTCTGCGCTTGCTCTTTTTGGATGCCCCAGTGCATATCGAGCGCCAGAAATCGGATACCCGAGCAAAAGTGGTGCGCGAACGCCCAGGCCAGTGCCAATAACAACAGTTTGCCGAACCAATGCCCGGTGATCGCCCGATATTGCTCAAAACTGATTTCAGAGGTGATGCTCTGCTGAAACAAATACAGCACAAACGGAATGCCGACCAGGAACATCAGGACACCGCTGACCCGATGCAGGATCGAGACAATCCCGGCCGGTGGCAAGCGATGGGCTAGGATCTGCGCAATGTTGTCGATATTTCTGAATTCGGGTCGGGGACGGGGCCTGGTAGTGGCGGAAGCAGCACCGCTGTTTTCGGACATGAAAGAAACCTCGACCTCTGAAACTGAATGTTATTTGAAGGAAACAACCAAGGTGAACTCAAAACCAAGCAGTTTTTGGCTCAACAGCCTATTTTGACCGATTTTCCACGCTCGACCAACTGTTCCCCACTTAATGCCGGTCTTTTGTCGGTTCAGCGCATCCTTAACTTAGCTCGTTGAAATAATGAAAAAGTTTGGTCAGATAAAAACCAGCCCGCACCTCGACGGGTACGTCCTGATAGGTAAAAGACAAACGCTCCACCAGGAGAATGGGTGAGGATGTCTTGACCGCCAGAATTCGGGCTACCTCAGGGGCCGCCTCAACCGCCCTGACCGCCTCGGTCGCGCGGATCATTCGGGTACCGAATTCTGATTCGAACAGACCGTACAAGGGACCGTGATAGGCACCCAGGCGCTCGGCGCTGAGGCCTTTGAAACGCGCGCCAGGCAGCCAGATGTCCTCCAGTACAACGGGTTGCTGATCAACCCTTAACAGGCGCTGCACAAAAACCACCGGCTCGCCCACCCGAATCTGCAACTGCCGGGCAATTTCGATCGGTGCCCGCATGCGCTTGCACTCCAGTACCTCGCTGGTCGGCACCAGAGGCGCCTGATCATCGCGGCGCAAACGCAGGAATCTGAACTGGCTGCGCGGCGACAGATGACTGGCCACAAAGGTGCCGCGGCCCTGCTGACGGATCAGCAGATTCTCGGAGCTAAGTTCCTCGATGGCCCGACGCACCGTTCCCTGGCTGACGCCGTGGCGCGACGCTAATTCCGTCTCACTAGGAATCATGTCGCCAGGCTTCCAGACGCCGGCGCGCAGATCCTCGGTGATCAGCGATTTGACCTGCCGGTACAAGGGACTAAACGCCGCCAGAGTCATGGCAATCTGCCTATATATCTTTTGTCTTATATAAGATAATAGTCTCTATTGTCCTGAATCACAAAACCGTTTTACAATTAGGTGCTTAATAAGTAACCCTCCGCTAACCATCCGATGAGGCAAAAAATGGCCAAGGCAGCTAAACGCGTAACAGTAACCGGCGCGGCCGGACAAATTGGATACAGCCTGTTGTTCAGGATCGCCAACGGCGACATGCTCGGCAAGGATCAGCCGGTCATTTTGCAATTGCTTGACATTACGCCGGCACTGCCCGCTGTCAAGGGCGTGGTCATGGAACTGGAAGATTGTGCCTTCCCGCTGTTGGCGGGTGTTGTCATTACCGACGATCCGAAGATCGCCTTCAAGGACACAGATTACGCGCTCTTGGTCGGCGCACGGCCGCGCTCTAAAGGCATGGAGCGCAAGGACTTGCTGGAGGCCAATGGTGCAATTTTCACCGTCCAGGGTCGAGCGCTCGATGAAGTAGCCAGCCGTAATGTAAAAATTCTGGTGGTCGGAAATCCGGCCAATACCAATGCCTATATTGCTATGAGCTCGGCGCCCAGCCTGCCAAAGAAGAATTTCACCGCAATGTTGCGCCTTGACCATAACCGTGCGCTATCGCAACTTGCTGCCAAGACCGGCAAGCCGGTCGAACAGATCGAGAAAATGGTGGTCTGGGGTAACCACTCCCCAACCATGTATCCGGATTACCGGTTTGCGAGCATTGGCGGTGCCGCCGTCAAAACACTGATCAATGACGACGTTTGGAATCGCGACCAATTCATCCCGACCGTTGGTAAACGGGGTGCCGCCATTATCGAAGCGCGCGGCTTGTCGTCAGCCGCCTCGGCCGCCAACGCGGCCATTGACCACATGCACGACTGGATCCTCGGCAGCAACGGTCGCTGGGTGACCATGGGCATTGCCTCCGATGGTTCGTATGGTATTCCGGAGCACGTCATCTACGGTTTCCCGGTGACCTGCGCCGCCGGCGAGTACAGCATGATCAAGGGCCTGGAGATCGACGAATTCAGCCGGGCGGCTATGACCAACACCCTTAACGAACTGCTGGAAGAGCGCAACGGCATCGCCCACCTGCTGGCTTGAATCAGTTGACCCCAACACGCTGACCCCTAAACTGGGAGAAAGTATGGCCATGACCCCTGGACAGAAGTTTCGCGCCGCATTGACTGCCGAGTCGCCGCTGCAGATTCCCGGCACGATCAACGCCAACCATGCTCACCTGGCCAAACAAGCCGGCTTCCAGGCCATTTATTTATCGGGCGGCGGCGTTGCGGCGGGTTCGCTGGGCTTGCCCGATCTGGGCATCTCAGGCCTGGACGACGTCTTGACCGACATCCGCCGAATTACGGATGTCGTCGATCTGCCCTTGCTGGTTGATGTTGATACCGGCTTCGGCGCATCGGCCTTTAACGTTGCCCGCACCACCAAATCGCTGATTAAATTCGGTGCCGCTGCGATGCACATTGAGGATCAGGTCGGTGCCAAGCGCTGCGGCCACCGCCCAGGCAAGGAGATTGTCAGCCAGCAAGAAATGGTCGACCGGATCAAGGCCGCCGTTGACGCCCGCACCGACGACAGTTTTTTCATCATGGCGCGTACCGACGCGCTCGCCGTTGAGGGGCTCGAACGGGCCCTTGAACGGGCCCGGGCCTGCGTCGAGGCGGGGGCCGATGGCATCTTTCCGGAGGCGATAACCGAACTACCCATGTACCGTCAATTCGCAAAGGCAGTCGGCGTACCGATCCTCGCCAATATTACTGAGTTCGGCCAAACCCCTTTGTTCGGCGTAGAAGAGTTACGCGCACAGGACGTTGCAATGGTCCTCTACCCGCTGTCGGCGTTTCGGGCCATGAACAAGGCGGCACAAACCGTTTTTGGTGCCTTACGGCGTGATGGCTCACAGCAAGCCGTTGTATCGATGATGCAGACGCGCGAGGAACTCTACGATTCAATCGGTTATTGGGATTTTGAGCATAAGCTCGATGCCTTGTTTGCCAAGAGCAAGCCGGCTGGCTGATTCGACCCCACTGATATCGATCCATCCTAACCTTTCGAGACCAACCCGTTATGGCCACTGAAGCTAACCCCTCAAATCCCGGATTCAAACCCAAAAAATCAGTCGCGCTGTCGGGCGTAACGGCCGGTAACACAGCACTGTGTACGGTGGGGCGAACCGGTAACGACCTGCACTATCGTGGTTACGATATTCTCGATTTCGCGGATTCAGCAGAGTTCGAAGAGATTGCCTACTTGCTGGTTCATGGCAGCTTGCCAAACGCCGCTGAATTGGCCGGGTACAAGGCGAAACTGAAGATGCTTCGCGGCATTCCGGCCAATGTCAAAGCGGTATTGGAATGCTTGCCCGCGTCGGCGCATCCAATGGATGTCATGCGCACGGCCGTCTCGGCGCTGGGCTGTAACCTGCCCGAGAAGGACGACCACAATCTGGCCGGTGCCCGCGATATCGCTGATCGGCTGATGGCCTCACTCGGCAGCATGTTGTTGTACTGGTACCACTACAGCTATAACGGCAGGCGCATCGAGACCGAGACCGACGACGATTCGATCGGCGGGCATTTCCT
>JANORY010000271.1:0-13591 GCA_031415535.1 Burkholderiales bacterium
GCAGTACGACGTCGTAAAGGACTTCACACCGATTACCTTGGCCGCCGTGTTTCCGACGGTGATTCTGGTGCATCCGTCGGTACCCGCCAAGACCATCGGTGAGTTCGTCGCGCTGGCGAAAGCGCAGCCCGGTAAGCTGACCTTTTCGTCTGCCGGCACTGGTAATGGATCACACCTGGCGCTCGAAATGTTTACCCATTCAGCGGGTGCCTTGCAGATGATCCATGTACCTTACAAAGGCGGTTCGCCGGCCATTCAGGCGCTGATTGCTGGTGAAGTGCAAATGACCGCCGTCAGTGTCAATACCTCGTTGGCGCATATCAATTCCGGTCGGGCGCGCGCGCTGGCCCTGTCCGGCTCGAAACGCTCACCGGCGCTGCCCGATCTGCCGACCCTCAGTGAGAGCGGTATTGCCAAAGCGGAGGTCGATAACTGGTTGGCGGTGGTCGGTCCGGCAGGCATGCCGGCCGATGTTGTTGCCAGGCTGAATTCAGAGATCGCTGCTGCCTTGAATGTGCCTGAAACCCGGCAGCGCCTGGCCGGACTTGGGCTCGAGGTGCTGGCCAGCAGTCCAGCGCAGTATTCCAAAGTGCTGGAGGCCGACGTAATTTCCTGGGGCGAGGCCGTCAAACGATCGGGAGCTTCTTCGGACTAACGCGCCCGCGCGCCCTTCCGCCCGCCCTCCTGCCCGCAGTCCGCCTGCCTGCATGCCCGCGGCAAGTTAATTCACGGAATAATCCCATGCAAACCAAAGCCACGCCAAGCTACTCAAGCAACCCAAGCAACCCAAGCAACCCAAGCAACCCAAGCGAACCAGGCAAGCGAAGCAAGCCCGGCAAACTGCGTGAACTGTTACGCGCTGGCGAGTTCATCAATGCGCCCGGTGTCTTCGAAATGTTCTCGGCGCGCATTGCTGATCGGATGAATTTCAAGGCCTTGTACATGACTGGCTACGGGGTATCGGCCTCGCATCTCGGTTTGGCCGACGCCGGACTGGTGACCTACACCGACATGGTGACGCGTGCGCGAACCATCGCCGAAGGCATCAGCAAACCCTTGATCGCCGATGCCGACACCGGCTTTGGTGGCCTGATCAACATTCGCCATACGGTGCGCGGCTACGAGGCCGCCGGCGTCCAGGCGATGCAGATGGAAGACCAGGAGAATCCGAAGAAGTGCGGTCACACGCCGAATCGCCGTGTGGTGCCCCTGCCAGACATGCTCAAGCGCATTGAGGTTGCATTGGATTCACGACGCAGCGATGACTTCCTGTTGATCGCCCGTACCGATGCGCGTACCGCGCTGGGTCTTGACGAGGCGATCGCGCGCGGCAAAGCGTTCGCAAAGGCGGGCGCCGATATTGTCTTTATTGAATCGCCGGAATCGATGGCGGAATTCCAACGCATTGGTCAGGAGCTGGCTGGTTGCGGCGCTTGGCTGATTGCCAATATGGTGCCGTCAGGTCGCTCGCCGGAGATCAGTGCCGAGCAGTTACAGGCGATGGGATTTTCGCTGGCGATTTGGCCGTCGATCGGCATGGGCGCAGTCTGTGCAGCGCTCGAGTCGAGCTATCGATTTCTGGAGCAACAGGGCAGTACCCTCGGTTGCCAGACGCCGATGTTCGATATGAATCAATTACATCAACTGGTTGGCTTCGACGATGTCTGGGCATTTGAGCAGCGTTTTGCGCAAGTGCCCTGATGAGCCAAAACACCCTGTTCGACAAAATCTGGGATCAGCACCGCGTCGCCAGGCTTGCACCGGGCGTTGATCTCCTGCATGTCGACCGCCACCTGATGCACGACCTGGGCGGCGGTGCAGCGTTGGCTGAGATTGCGCGACGCGGGCTGCGGGTGCGCAATCCCGAACTGAGCTTTGCCACGCCGGACCACCTGGTCTCCAGCGCGCGCTCACGCAGCTTGGCGCAGCCCGCGCTGGCACCCTGGGGCGATCGGCTGATCCAGGTGCTGCGTGATGAAACGCGCAGCGCCGGCATTCGCAATTTTGATATCGACTCCGCGGACCAGGGCATTGTTCATGTGGTGGGCCCCGAGCAGGGTTTGGTGCTGCCGGGGGCAACACTAGTCTGTGGTGATAGCCACACCTGTACACATGGTGCCTTCGGTGCCCTCGCCTGGGGCATCGGTTCGACTGAAATCTTGCATGTGCTGAGCACACAAACCGTCGTTCAAAAACGCCCGAAAGTCATGCGCGCCAGCTTCATCGGGTCCCTATCAAACTGCGTCAGCGCGAAGGACATGATCCTCGCGTTGATCGGTCAGATCGGTGCGGCCGCCGGTAGTGGTTTTGCGCTTGAGTATGCCGGTGCGGCGGTGCGCTCACTGACAATGGAAGGCCGCATGACACTCTGTAATCTGTCGATTGAATTGGGCGCCAAGGTCGGCATGATCGCGCCGGATGAAATCACCTTCGCCTGGCTCAAGGACAAACCGTATGCACCGCAAGGGGTCGGCTGGCAAACGGCCGTGACGGCCTGGCGTAGTCTTCAGAGCGATGCCGACGCGCACTTCGATTGCGAAGTACAACTCGACTGCGATCAGTTGGCACCACAGATGACCTGGGGCACCAGCCCCGAGCAGGTCGCAGCGATTGATTCGCCGGTGCCGGTGGTGACCGAGGTAGCCGATCCGCTCAAACGTCGCGCCTGCAGCGACGCACTTGAATACATGGGCCTCGCCTCCGGCCAGCGGCTGATCGGCACGCCCGTCGAGCGGATTTTTATCGGTTCCTGCACCAACTCGCGTTTGTCCGACCTGCGTGCAGCGGCGCTTCTGGTGGGCAATCATCGCGTCGCACGAGGGGTGCGCGCTTGGGTGGTACCTGGCTCCATGCGCGTCAAACAGGCCGCCGAGGATGAAGGGCTGCACGACCTATTTCAAGCGGCCGGTTTCGAGTGGCGCGCACCGGGTTGCTCCTTGTGTGTCGGTGCCAACGGCGAGTTTGTCGAACCCTTGGCACGTTGCGTGTCGACCTCGAATCGCAATTTTGTCGGACGGCAAGGTCCGCAGGCGCGCACGCATCTGGCCAGCCCGGTCAGTGCGGCGGCGGCGGCGATTGCCGGTGAGATCATCGATCCACGAAAAATTTAGCCGCTAACCGATGCAAGCCTTCACCACCCTGACCGCCGCGGCCGCGCCCCTGCTGCGCGCCAATATCGACACCGATCTGATCATTCGGATTGAGCGCTGCACGCGTGTGCCCAAAGAGCAACTCGGTGAGTGGGCATTCGAGATGATTCGCTTTGATGCGCAAGGTCGCGAGCGCAGCGATTTTGTGTTGAATCAAGCGGCTTATCGTGGTGCCGAAATCCTGGTCTGCGGCCCTAACTTCGGTTGTGGCAGCTCGCGTGAAATGGCGGTCTGGGCGCTGGCCGGCCTGGGCGTTCGATGTGTCATTGCGGCTTCATTCGGTGACATCTTTTACTCCAATTGTTTTCAGAATGGTGTGTTGCCGATCGTATTGCCCGGCGACCAGGTCGAATCATTGCAGGCCGGCCTGGCGGCGCGCGGCGATGGCACGCAGCCGCAACTGACGATTGATCTGCTGCACAAGGAAGTGCGTAACGCGCAGGGTTCGGTGTGGGCTTTTTCAATTGAACCGATCCGGCGCGATGCGCTACTCAAAGGGCTTGACGAGATCGGCCAGACCTTATTGCGCAGCGATGAAATCAATTCATTTCAACAAAGGGATCGTCTCGCCAGACCCTGGATTTACGAAACGCTGGCCAAGCCCGACACACTGACTGGAGCGCCCTCACCATGACCACGAGAAATTTACTCGGCTTTATCGGCCTGGGCGTGATGGGCGAGCCGATGTGCCGACATCTTGTGAACAAGACCGGGCGTAGCCTGATCGCCTACGATCGGGATGCGCAAGCCTTCGAGCGGCTCGCGCAAACAGTTTCCGCCCAGAACGTCGGCACCGAGTTGATCAAGGCCAACACAGTTGCCGAGGTAGCGCAGCAAGCGCAAATACTGTTTCTGTCCTTGCCGTCTGGTGAGATTGTCGATCAGTTGGTGCGCGAGGAACTCTTGCCGCAGTTGCAGGCCGGTCAAATGATTGTTGACCTCAGCACTTCAGCAGTCGATACCACCCGCAGTCTCGCCGAGCGCGTCTCGCACAGTGGTGTCGCCTATGTCGATGCGCCGGTGGCGAGAACCCGAGCCGCCGCCGAACGCGGCGAACTGTCGGTCATGGTCGGTGCAGCACCCGAACACTTCGAGCAGATTGAACCTTTTCTGGCCAAGTTTGCCAGCGACATTACGCACTGCGGCGGCGTAGGTTGCGGCCAGATTGCCAAGATACTCAACAACATGGTGTTGTTTGAAACGGTGGCGGCGCTCTCCGAGGCGATGGCGATCGCCGAGCGCGCCGGTATGGATCGGGCGCTATTCTTCGACACCTTGGCGAAAGGATCAGCCGACAGTTTTGCACTGCGCAACCACGGCATGAAGGCCATCTTGCCGCGTGTGTTTCCGCTGCGCGCGTTTTCGATCGAGTATGCGCGCAAGGACCTGGGCTATGCCTTGCGACTGGCCGAGCAAGTGGGCGTGGCGGCGCCCGGCGCGCGCCAGGTCGATGACTTGTATCGCCAGGCGATAGATGCGGGATTGGGTGAACAATACCACCCAGTGATCAGCAAGCTCCACGACGCGAACTGATCGGTCCGCGAGGCAGGGTTCAGTCGCCAAGACCGAGTTAACTCGCCAACACCGCGCTCAGTCGCCGACTCCGAAAAAAGTCGCCACTCCAGGCTTCGAGTTGACGACCCCGGTCGGTTTGAAAATGCCGTTGATACGGGCGATCGGTTTGTTCTCGACCGTCAGCATGCCTTGCGAGAACACCATGTTCTTGGAAGCGCGCAAGACCTGACATCGACCTTCGATCCAGTCGCCCTCATTGGCCGGGCCCAGGAAATCGGTCGTGAGATTGACCGTTAACAAATACTGATTAAGCGTGCCCTGCAAGTTGCAGCCAATCAGCATGGTCATATCAGCCAGGGTCATCAACATGCCACCGTGGCAGGTCTTGCCAGGATTGCAATGTCGTGCTTCGACGCGCAATCCCAGGGTGAATGCACCCTCGGCCCAGCGGCCATACAAGGGTCCGTTGAGATCGATAAAGGGATTGACTGTCATCTGCAGTCGGTGAAAATCAGTGGGTATGGTCATGAAAGTGCAAGGTTTGAATCGAATCTTTCTCTGCGGGACTAATGAATCACAACGCTAAATCCCGCGAAAGCTGACAAACTCCTCAAGTGGTGCCCGTTGGGTCACCAGTGTGTTGGCCGCTTCATCCGGGTCGCAGTAACCGATCGCCATGCCACAGAAGATCATGTGTTTATCCGGCGCGCCGACAAAGGCGCTGATGGTCTGCGGGTAGATGGACCAGCATTCCTGGGCACAACTGTCGAGGCCTTCTTCGCGCAGCAGCAGCATGACCGATTGCAGGTACATGCCCAGATCGGACCACTGCGGTTGTCCCATGCCGCGATCGATATAACAAAACAGCGCCATCGGCGCACCGAAGAATTGAAAGTTGCGGGCAAATTGACGCAAGCGCCCGGGCTTGTCTTCGCGCGCAATGGCCAGGCTCGCGTACAGATCTTCACCGACCTTGTAGCGCCGCTCGCGATACGGCGTCCACAGATTGTCCGGGTAAATTTTGTAGTCAACCGGTTCGCCGCCCGGTGCCTCGACAACCCGTTTTACCATGATCGCCTTCAGCTCGCGCAGCGCGTCACCGGCGACCACGTGAATATGCCAGGGCTGCAGATTACCGCCCGAAGCCGCGCGCGCGGCGGTCTGCAGCACCCGTCGGATCACGTCACCGGCAACCGGCTCGTCGAGAAAACCGCGGACCGAGCGGCGGCTATTCAGGGCGTCAGAAACGTTCAAAAGCAGGCTCCTTGTAAGAGTCAATCAAAGCAACAATTTTAGCGCGGCGCGCGATGCAAAAAATGGCGCTGTGCATGGGCGACATCCGCCTAACCATGGCCGCGCCAGTTGCCATGAAACCCGGCCGGCACCCGATGCGACAAATGCACCAGCGCGATCGGCCCGGCGCTGAGCTGGTTGGCATCGAACACACCGAGATCACTGCGATTCTCGGCCCCGCGAAAAATAACGCACAACAGCCAGCCATCGCCCTCGGCGGCTTGGGCATGGCGCGGCACAAAAATCGGTTCACCGCAGTAATCGCCGAGCGGTGGCTGCCAGAGTACCGTGTTGCGGGTTTTCAGATCGATATGCGCAAGACCGGCGCGCGCTTCGCGACCCTGAGTCGCGGCGGTTGCAGGTGCTGCGTTGAAGTAGCCATGTCGGTAAGGGAGCATTGCAAATCGTTCATCGAAGCGCGGAAACTCACCGGAATGATCGTCCAGCGGTTCTTCCTTGAAGCCCTTCGCTTTGCCGGTCAGGTCGATGGTCCAGCGGACCAGTTTCGCCTCCGGCGAATGCTCTGACACTGGCGTGCCGTCGGCCTTCGGAAACAGCGGCGCATGTTGGTACTTCTGCATGTCGCAGATGATCTTGCCGTCCTCGGTGTCAAAGCCGTTCATCGGGTGAAACACATAACCCGCCGGTGCGTCGAACCAGCGAATCTGGCCGTTCTTGCCATCACGCGGAATGACCGCGACATGAGTACCCTTCTCCGGCTCCCAGGCATACGCAGGCAGGCCTTTCAGGGCGCGATCCATCGAGCCGGTGAGCGGAAAGATCGGCATGACAATGTATTTTCGGGTCACGACAAAATCATGAACCATGCTGGCAAACGGTGCTTCAAAATGTCTGCTCCGTAACAGCTTGCCTTCGCGGTCAACGGTGTGCACCGCGAAGTCCGGCGTGAACCGACCCTTGGCGGCATAACCGAAAAAAATCATCTCGCCATTGACCGGATCGAACTTGGGATGCGCGGTCATCGGGCCGACCAGTTGGTTATCGAAATTGTGATAACCGATCGCCGCCAGCGTATGCGGATCAACCTCAAAGGGCGCATGCGCTTCTTCGAGGGCCAGCAGGCGCTCGCCATGCCAGACGATGTTGGTATTGGCCAGCGTCGATCCGAGTTCGACCACCCGCGGATCATTAAAGCGCGGATGGCCGGGTAAGCCCGACAAGCCTTCGCCGACCTCGTGTTCAAGCTGCCACTTCGGTGTGTGTACCCAGCGGTTACGGTAATGAACCCGGCCATTGCCCAGCGTGAAGGCATGCAACATACCGTCACCGAAGAACCAGTGATAGGGCCCGCGCGGTGCGAATTGCGGATTCGGGCCGTTTCGATACAGCGTGCCGTTCAGTTCGTTCGGCACCTCGCCCGTGATCGGCAAGTTGTAGGCCTCGGCTTCAAAATGCAGCGGCGCGTAATAGCCACTCAGAAACGGTTCATCGGTTGCAAAAGGCTGGGACATGGTCAAGCTCCTCAGGTGTTACGTTAAACGCCGGCACTATATTGCGGCCCTGACTCATTAAAACGGATTTTCAAGATGATCGGGCTGATTTCGGGTCGGCAAGCGCACTGTCAGATTGTTGCCTAAACCAGGTGCCGCACTGCTGGTTCTATGCAAACATCGCGCATGCTGGCATCGGCGCAGCCTTGCAGCGCAAGCCAACGGGCGCAAGCGCACGTTGAATGTAACACTGCATCGCGCAGGTTAATTCAGCGCAGGCTGACCCGCCAAGTCAAGGAATATTAGAGTTTTATGATTTCGCTTTTCCATCACTTTTTTCTCGGCCTCAGGTTGGCATTGTTCAGGCCGGTTGCCGCCGACTCCTGGCGGGCGACGGTGGGGTCACTGTTAACGCTGATGCTCGCCAGTCTGACGCTGACCATCTTTTTTGATTGGCTGATTCTCGATCCCAAGCCCGGCAGCTTCAATCCACTCGCCTTTCGCGATGCCTTCTGGGATCTGCCGATTTTATTGCTGTTGGGGTGGTTGGCAGCCGGGCGTCTGACGCGCAGTCAAACCGACTCGAGTGTGATGAACTGGGCGCTGCTGACGCCGATTGCACTGATCGCAGCCTGGATCGCCTGCCAACTACTGGGTTATGGTCTGCACACGCTGATTCAATTCAATTATGTTGGCGAGACGGCTTCAAACATGTCAGCCGCGCTGGCCACCGGTATGACGGTTTGGCAATTGTTGATTGGACTCGCCGTCTTTCGACGCGTGATCCGCTTGTCGTGGTTCAGCTCGGTGGTGCTCACCGTGCCGATTGCCGGCATGATTTTTTGGGCAGTTGCTTTTCCGTCGACGCGGTTTTGGTACTCGGATGCAACCGAGATCGGCGAGCAGGCGCACCAGGAATCGGTGGTCAGCGAAGAAATTCTCGAGTTGCAAGCCACCCTGATCTATGAGCAGCTCAACGCGCTGGAGCCGCATCGGCCTGGCGTGGTTGATCTCTACTTTATCGGCTTTGGCAGTTACGCGACGCAAGATGTTTTCCGCAAGGAACTGGCGGTGATTCATCCCTTGATGGATCAGCGCTTCGATACCGCCAATCGTTCGATCCGGCTGGTGAACAACAGCACCACGCTGCGCGAGTATCCGTTGGCCACTGTGAGCAACTTGCGCCGCGCGATTGCCGCGATTCGCGAGAAAATTGATCCTGCCGAAGATCTGGTGATGCTCTATTTGACCTCGCATGGCTCGAAAGATCACCAGTTGGCAGTGGAGTATCCGCCGCTTGAACTCACCAATCTGGACCCGACCCTGCTCAAAAGTTTGTTTGATGAGGCCGGCATACGATTTAAAGTGATTGTCGTGTCGGCCTGTTATTCAGGCGGCTTTCTAGCGCCGCTGAAAGATGACAGTTCGCTGATCATGACGGCGGCCGACGCGTTTCGAGCCTCGTTCGGATGCAGCGATGATTCTGACTTTACTTATTTCGGTCGGGCCTTCTTCGATGAGGAATTGCGCAAGACCTATTCGTTCGAAAAGGCCTTCGAAGCGGCGCTGCCGATCATTCGTGAGCGCGAGAAAAAATACGATCCCGGCGCGGAGTTTTCAAACCCGCAGTTATCGGTGGGCGTGAACATTGCCAGCAAGTTGCGCACGCTCGAAGCGCGCTTGCGCGGCGCCGAGAAACGCGCCGAAGCACCTTGAAATCCTGGAGGGTGTCGGCTAGCCTTTGCAACCTGTCGATCAAACAATCGCGGCGTGCGCCAGACTGCTGACAATATCCAGTCGCTGGCTGTGCCAGGGGTCTGGTTGCCGGTTGTTGGTCACGTAAGCAAAGGACAATCCGGACTCAGGATCGGCCCAGCAGTACGAGCTGCCCACACCGCCATGACCGAAGGTGGTGGGTGACGCGATTGCGCCCAGCCCGCGAATTGCCGCAGTGGTGCCGCGCAAATGCGGCCCGAGTCCGCGGTGCATCGGCATGCCCATGAATTCGTCGGTACGATCACCGGTGTGATTGCGAATCGCATAAGACAAGGTGCGCGGTGAGAACAATCGGACGCCGTTCAGTTCGCCGCCATTGAGCATCAACTGATACAGCGTAGCCATCGCACGCGCTGTGCCGTAGGCACCGCCGCCGGGTGCACCCGCGCGCCGCCAGGTTGAATTATTGCTGTCGGCCAGCGGTGCCATGTGGCGCGGCGCATCGGCCTTCGGTTCGTACATGGTCGAGACCCGTGCATCGGCACTTTCGGGCAGTCCGATGAACAATTCTTGCTGCAGCGCCAGGGGCGTGATGATCGACTCTTTGATGTACTGGCGAAAGTCTTTGCCGGTCCAGCTCTCGATCAGGCAGGCCAGCACCCAATGTGCCGATAAGCCATGGTAGGCGAGCTTCGAGCCGGGTGTCCATTCGAGGGCAAAGTCGCAGACTGCGGCGCGCATGCGGGCGTGGTCCAGCCAGCCTTCAGTGGGCATGACCGCGTTTGGGAAGCCGCCTTGATGGGTGATGACTTGCAGAATCGTGATGTCGCGCTTGCCGCGTTCGGCGAAGCCGGCGAGGTGGTCGCTGACCCGGTCGGTAAATCGGAACACGCCCTCCTCAAACAACTTCCAGAGTGCCATTGCAACGATCACCTTGGTGTTCGAGTAGAGCAACCACAAGGTGTCGTCCTTGGCCACTTGTTCGGCTTGTGCTTCGATGCGCGCTTGCCCATAAGTTCGATCGAAGATCAGTTTGCCGTGATGTGCCAACGCCAGTTGGCACCCCGGGTAACGATTCTCGGCAATATGCTTTTGAATCAGCGCGTCAAGCCGCTCGATCGGCTCGCTGCGCAAACCGGCCTTCGCCAGGGTTGAAGTTGGTAGAGCGAACTGGGACATTGTGTGTTCCTTTGGCGAGGATTTTGAAGCGGCCCGCCTGTTTTGAAGCGAGCCGTTTGGGGCCTATGCTTTTAAGTCGACGTTTTTCAGCGGCAGACTACGCACACGTTTTCCGGTGGCCGCAAAAATTGCATTCAGCACCGCCGGTGCGGCGACCGCAATGGTCGGCTCTCCGACCCCACCCCAAAAGCCACCCGAGGGCATGACAATCGTTTCGACCTTCGGCATTTCGTCGATCCGCAAGGGCTGGTAATCATGGAAGTTCGACTCGGCCACACAACCATCTTTGATCGTGCATTCCTGATAGAGCATGGCGCCCAGGCCGTACACAAAAGAGCCTTCGACCTGCATCGCGATCTGCTTCGGATTGACGGCGTAGCCTGAGTCGGTGGCAGCGACAATACGATTCACCTTGAGCTTGCCAGCGCTGTCGACCGACACTTCGGCGCAGGCGGCAATGTACGAGCCGAAGCAATAGAACGCCGACAGACCGCGCCCCGAACCTTTTGGCAAGGGCTTGCCCCAGTCGCCCTGTTTGGCGACCGCTTCCAGCGTGGCCAGCCCCTTCGGATTTTTCGACATCAGCTTGCGGCGCACGTCGAGCGGATCCTTTTTGGTCGCGTGCGCAATCTCGTCGATGAAGCTTTCCATGTACACCGCGTTCTGATTGGCGTTGACACCACGCCAGAAGCCGGGTGGTACATGCGGATTACGCATCGCATGGTCGATCAGCAAATTCGGAAAGTCATAACTGATCGCATGATCGCCAAAACGCGGATGGCCGACCGGCAGCAGGCCTTGGAAGGTCAACAAGTCCACGCCATCGGCCATCAGGTTCGGTAGCACAGCGGCCAGAATCGACTGGCCGGAGATTCTCATATGCAGCCCGGTGATATCGCCATTGGCGTCGACCCCCGCGGTCATCTTGCACTGCGTCACCGGGTGATAAGCACCGTGCGCCATGTCTTCCTCGCGGGTCCACAACAACTTGACCGGCGTGCCGGGCATTTGTTTGGCAATCAGCACGGCCTGACGCACGTAATCATGAAAGTTGCCGCGCCGACCGAAGCCACCACCGAGCAATTGTTTGTGGACATCTACCTTGTTCTGCGGCAAACCGGCGGCATTGGCAGCGGTGACCAGCGCGGCCTCGCCATTTTGGGTCGGACACCAGACCACACAATTTTCAGCGGTCCAGAGCGCCGTTGCGTTCATCGGCTCCATGGTCGCGTGATTCTGATACGGATAACTGTAGGTCGCCTCAATCTTGCGTGCCGCGCCGGCAATCGCCGCCGCCGCATCGCCGACCTTATTACCCACACCGGCCTCGGTGGCGGTCAGGCCGGCCGCCAGAATCGCCCTGATCGATTCGCTCGACACTTTGTCGTTAGCGGTCGGGGTCCAGCCAATGACCACCGCATCGAGCGCGGTCTTGGCACGCCACCAGGTGTCGGCCACGACCGCCACCGCGTCGTCTCCCACCCGCAGGATCTGCTTGACGCCCGGCATGGCCTTGGCCTTGCTGTCATCGACGCTTGCCACCTTGGCACCGAACACCGGACTGGCCTTGATCGATGCGTGCAACAGGCCAGGCATCTTGATATCGGCACCGTAAATTTGTTTACCGGTGGTTTTATCGCGGGTGTCGAGCCGGGGCAGCGACTTGCCGGCCAGCTTCCAGTCCTTCGGGTCTTTTAGCTTCAAGTCTTTCGGCGGCTCGATGTTGTTGGCCGCTGTGGCCATCTTGCCGAAACTGGTCGTGCGCCCGGACGATTTGTGGGTAATGATACTGTTGGCGGCGCTGCATTCGCTGGCGGGAACCTTCCATTCGGCGGCGGCGGCACCGATCAGCATTTCGCGGGCGGCGGCACCGCCCAGGCGGACATAGTCATGCGAGCCGCGAATGCCGCGCGACCCGCCGGTCGACATGTCGCGCCAGACTCGGCCCCGAGCAATATTCTGGCCCGGCGTCGGGTACTCGGTGGTGACCTTGCTCCAGTCGCATTCCAGTTCCTCGGCGACTAACTGGGCCAGGCCGGTCAGCGTGCCCTGGCCCATTTCGGAGCGGGCAATACGAATCACCACCGTGTCGTCGGGTTTGACCACCACCCAGGCATTGACCTCGGGCGAAAAGGGACCGGCAACGGGCGGTGCGCCGGCCGGTGCGGCGGTTTGAGCGAGCGCCTGTTTGGCCGGAAACGTAAAGCCCAGCGAAAGGCCGGCACCGGCACTGGCCGACGCGACGACAAACTGGCGGCGTGAGGTATTGGTTGTCATATTCGTTCTTCCTGAATGGGGTAGCGCGCGACGTTTTAATGGCCCGGATCAATATTCCGATTCATTGCCCTGAATACCGATTCTGGATATCGGTCCTGATCAAGTGCGCGGCGACGGCGGGTTGCCGGCGGCCGAATGAATCGCGGCGCGAACCCGCTGGTAGGTGCCGCAGCGGCAGACGTTGGTTATTTCAGCATCAATATCAGCATCAGAGGGCTTCGGCTTCTTGGCCAGCAACGCGGCGGCGGCCATGATCATGCCGGACTGGCAGTAGCCGCATTGCGGTACATCCATCGCCAGCCAGGCCTTTTGAATCGGGTGCGAACCGTCGGCACTAAGCCCTTCAATGGTGACGATTTTTTGGCCGGCGTTCAGAGCACTGACCGGCATTGCACAGGAGCGCACCGGTGCGCCGTCAATATGTACGGTGCAGGCACCACATTGCGCGACACCGCAGCCGTACTTGCTACCGGTCAGACCGATCTGCTCGCGCAGTACCCACAGCAGCGGGGTGGTGGATTCAACATCAACATCCAGCGCCTTGCCATTGACGTTTAGTTTGGCCATCGGGTTCTCCTCGAAAATTCGGTTGAAATGCGCTGCGGTAGACCCCAGCGCAATTGATTAACATGGGTGCCTGGAAGGAATCGTCTGAATTATTTCCCAACGCACCGGATTACTACTGTACTCAATATGCGCGCCCTTTGGTTTTTTCGCTTCTACTTTTGTTTAGTTTTGACCGGTTGCGCGAGTCTGGCCGAGTTCAGCGATCTCGCGGCCAACACGGTGATCAGCACGCCGCCGGCCCATACTCGGCCGGTGGGCGGCTGAGGTGGCCCTGAAGTCGACGATCTACAAGGCCGAGTTATCGGTTGCCGACATGGATCGAAACTATTACGCCGATCACGCGCTGACCCTCGCCCGCCACCCCAGCGAAACCGAAGAGCGCATGATGATCCGGCTGCTGGCGTTTGCGCTGTACGTGCCTGCGGACGACAAAAAAGGCACCCT
>JANORY010000272.1:0-11230 GCA_031415535.1 Burkholderiales bacterium
GTATGACGGGCTGTACGCATTGGCGCGCAACGCGATGGGCCAGAATCCGCTGAGTGGCCACCTTTATGCGTTTATCAATCGGCGCGGCACACAAACAAAAATCCTTTATTTTGACCGCTCCGGATTTTGCATCTGGGGGAACCAACGGTCTTCATACTGCGACTCCTCTCGTTGAAGTACAAGGTTTTGATCCTGCGTCGTTCTTGACGGCAGGTTGACGGTCGGCGACTCGATCCCATCGGCTGCTGTGTTTGATGGGCAAGCCTTGATCTGGCAAGTCATACAAGAACGCGTGGGCATTGAAGGCGTGACGGACCACGAGACCGCATTTCGCCCATGTCCCCAATGTCATGACGTGGATGCCGAGCTTGCGCGCGGCTTCGTGTTTCGTCAACATGCCACGATCGCGAAGCCGATCGTAGCGAGAGCGCAGTCCGTAGCGTTGAACGATAAAGCCCACTCGCAGGGCGTCGAAGACGGTGTCGGCGCGCCCCGCGCGCGCGGATCCGCCGGGACGCAGCCGTTGCTCGTTCAGGCACTCGGCGATCTGGGCGTTGGTATAGTCATTGAGCAGCGTATCGACCCGCTCGATGATCGTCGGCGACGTCTTGACCTGTTCTGCCGGTGACCTGGGATTTCTCGTTGTAATGGTCTGCGTCAAGCCACCCTTGAATCGGACGTGAATGCGGGTGATGCCCTGCGCGGGAACCTTGATCAGCGTGGCGTCTTCGAGCATCAGGTCGAGCATTCGTTTGCGTTCGCGTTGAGGTGTATCAGGGTCAGCCCAGAGGCGGTGGAAGTCGGTGGTCATTGCCAGCAATCGCGTGCGGACCGTTTGGTCCAGCGTGTTCTGATCAGACTGCCGGTCACGCTCGCGGTCTTCACGCGCTTTGGCCAGGGCGCGCAGCCGCTCGTTCCACTGGGCCTCCAGCGTATCGGCGACCAAGCGGTTGCCAGGGTCTACCAACATGAAGCGGCGTTGCGCCAGATCGGCGTCGATCTGAGCCCGCTCGATCGCTCGACACCGAAGCTGATCGGCCTCTTGGCTTCGGGTTTCGATCTCGGCACGGATGTGCAGCGCCAACTGCACCGCGGCCGGTGTCATCTGTTCGACGACTAGCGCCCCGATCGCTTCATCGACGGGAGGCCCGGCGATCGATTGACAGCTCGGTGCGCCGTAATTGCCTTGAGCACGGTCGCACACATACCATGCTTCGAGCTTTGCACGGCGCGTGGCGTATCGCACGTTCATATGCCTTCCGCAGCACCCGCATACCGCGCGTCCCTGCAGCAAGGCAGGCCCCTCTCGCGGCGGCGAGGATCGTGCCAACTCGTATTGCCGGCCGTTCGATGCAAGTACCTTGTGGTTCTCCTGGAATTGATCCCAAGTGATGTAGCTGGGGTGAGCGTCCGGGATGCACGCGAGCCACTCCTTGCACGGACGATTTCGGACATGCGTCTTGCCGTCGGCGCCTCGCCGATACCCCCGCCGACCGTACGCGTAGGTGCCCGCATAACGAGGGTTGTGCAGGGTGCGGATCGCCGTGGAGGCGTTTAGCGCTCGGAAGACCGTTGCCCGGCCACCGCTCTGGCGGGACGGGAAGCGCAGCCCCTCCTTGCGAAACACTTTCACCGTCTGACTGGCCGAGCCCACACGGCTGAACGTCTCGAAGAAGTACGCAATCGTCTGGCGGATCTGCGAGTCCGGATCGAGCGCGACATTGCCAGCGCCGTCGTAAACGAATCCCGTGGGCAGTACGCATCGGTATTCTCCACGGCGCACCTTGTTCAGAACGCCGCCGCGCAGTCGGGCCTTCAGGACATGCAGTTCGGCCTCGCTCATGGCACCCTTCAAACCCAGCAGCAAACGGTCGTTGAAGCTCGACGGATCGTAGACACCGTCCTCGTCCAGAATCAGGGTGTCGGCGAGCGCACAAATCTCCAGCAAGCGGTGCCAATCGGCGTTGTTGCGCGCCAGCCGCGAGACCTCCAGCCCCATGACGATGCCCGCTCGGCCCAAGCCCACATCGCTGACCAGCCGCTGGAAGCCCTCGCGCCAGGCCGCCGAGGCGCCCGATTCGCCTTGGTCGCTGTCAATGACGATGATTCCCTCATCGGACCAGCCGAGCGCCGTCGCGCGGGCTCGAAGCGCGTACTGGCGTTTCGTACTTTCCGTATTTTCGATGACCTGGCGCATCGAGGATTGCCGAACGTATAGGTAAGCGTTGCGCTCCAGGTGGTGCGGTTGAACCTTCTGAGATTCATTCATCGAAACCTCCGGTCGTTGCGGTTAATCGCCATGGCGGCGAGGACGTGAACCATCGCTCGATGTTCGAGTGGCACGATCACACTCGCAGCGTCTGGGCATCGTGGCGGTGCAGGCGTCATCTGACTGGGCACCAGCGAGCGTGCCCACCCCCACATCCCGCAGCGAAGGAACACCACCAGCCCGTGACGCGCCTCGAGCGGCAACGCCCCGCCCAGGGCGGCTCCGCGCAAAGTCTCGTACCGGGCCGTGGTGACGCTGGCCGCATGGGATACGCCACCATCGCTCTCGTTACGGTTATCGTGCCGTTTTTTTTTCCCGAACGGCGCGCTCGATCGTTCTCGGGTGAACATCGAGGCCGAATTGTTGTCGGATTGCCTCGGCAAGTTCGCGTGCCCGAACGGGCTCGCCCGCCACGAGCCGCCGCTCTACAAACGCGAGCACGTCGCCCTGGATCTTGCGCGGACCCTGCGGACCGCGCTTTCTGGGCACCAGCCCGGCGATCCCCGTTTCCTCGAAGCTGGACTTGGCCAGGTAGTACACCGGCCGTGAGACACCGTACTCGTGGGTGGCCTGCGTGACCGAGGCACTCTCGACGAGCACGCGTCGCAGCATCTCGTACTTGACCTGCACGGCGTCGCGCGCATCGAAGAACTCGTTGTTGCTGAACTTCGGGTCGCCGACCTTCTGGGGTGCCGTATTCAAGGTGCCCTCGGCGGCCAGGGCGATGGATTTGGGATTCTTGCGGCTGAACTTGGCGGCCATGCTGCGCTCGAATTTCGACATTTATGTAACTATAAATATGACTCATATGTACCTCAATGTCAATCCGAATTGGCGCCAAATACACTCAATACTCCGACTACTTCGCAATCATCCCATAGAAGTAGCGGCATATTTATCATTACATATACGGCGTAATTATCGTTACACCTTCCGGCGATCATCTTGAGGCGAGGCCGGCCGGGCGAGACGCGATACCAGTCGCTCCAACTCGACCAAGTCCGAGACTCGAAACAGCGCTCGCCCGCCACCCAAGACGATCTCCGGATCGAGGGCGCCGAGATCAGTCCACTGAGGCGGAATCGAGCAGACCGTCTGCTCGTCGACCTGTAACAACAATCGCTTGCCGTAACGGTTGTACCGCTCACCGACGCACGGCAATGATCGCCCGCTCAAGGGATGGAACGGATGCGTGACCCGAACAAGATGTGTCGTCACCGCTGCAGCGCTTGCAGTCGGGACTGAGTTATAAACGTTTAGAGGCGGGCAAGTTCGTCTCGAACTGGCAGTCGCGCGCCACCGAAGAGCTCGACTACACGGGCCTGAAGTTGTTGCTCGAAGGGGTGCAGGTCAGGGGCTATCGCAAGCGCTACGCGAGACCAAATACTGAGTCGCAAACGAGTACAAATAGCGGCATCTTATAGCGTTAAAACGATAGCAATTACAGTCACTTAGCGATATAATTCAGGGTATGCAAAGCAGCCCTGAAACGACCCATTCCGACGCTCTTTCGGTGGCGCTTGCGCAGATCGTTCAGTTGCAAGCCGTGATCGAATCGCTGACCCATCAACTGAGCTGGTTCAGGCAACAATTATTCGGCACCAAGAGCGAGAAACGGCATCTCGTGCCCGACGCGCAGCAGCTCAGCCTGGGCGAGGCCTTTCAGTCGAGGCCAGAGCCTGAGGTGCCCAGCAGCGAAGTCAAAGCCCACCAACGCAAACGAGCCGCCCGCCCGGGCGACGAAGCGGCGCAGCCGTTCTTTGACGAATCACGCGTGCCGATCGAGACGATCACCTTGCCGTGCCCGCTGACGGCGGGCTTGAGTCAAGCGGAAATCGATCAGCGCTTCGAGTCCATCGGCGTAAAGCTCACCTTCCGCTTGGCGCAGCGCCCAGGCAGCTTCGTGGTGCTCAAGTACGAGCGGCCCCAGTACAAGGAACGCGAGAGCGGCGTCATCGCCTGTGCGCCAGCACCGCTGGGCGTGCTCGAAGGCAGCCGTGCCGATGTCAGCTTCATCGCCGCGATGGTGATCGATAAGATCGCCTATCACTTGCCACTGTACCGCCAGCACCAGCGGCTCATCGACGCCGGGTTCAAGGTGAGTCGCCAGTGGCTCACCCAATTGCTGCAACAGGCCGCTGAGCTGCTCACCCCGATCTACGAGGCGCAGTTCGACTCGGTGCGCCTGTCGCGGATCAAATCGATGGATGAGACGCCGATCCGGGCAGGTCTAGCGGGGCCGGGGAAGATGAAGACCGGCTACTTCTGGCCGGTCTACGGCGAACACGATGAGATCTGCTTTGCGTTTCACCCTTCTCACCATCACGACCGGGTGGCCGAGACGCTCGGGCTGAATAACCCGCCCGGCGCAGTACTCGTCTCCGACGGTAACGACGCCTACGCGAAATACGCGGCCAGGGCGCACATTTCGCATGCCCGATGTTGGACGCATCTGAGGCGCCACTTCTTTGAGGCCAAGGGTGCGGAGCCGCAGGCGGCCGAAGAGGCGATGCAAATGATCGCGGCACTCTACAAGGTTGAGGAGCGAATACGGGAGAAGAAACTCGTCGCAGAGCCTAAGCAAATGTACCGGGCCGAGCATAGCAAGCCGATCGTGGACGCCTTCTTCGCGTGGGTCGACGAGCAATTTGCTAACCAGGGGTTGTTTCCCAGCAATCCGTTGACCCAGGCACTAGCGTATGCGCGTGACGGGCGCGCAGCGTTCGAAGTGTTTCTCACCGATGCGGACGTGCCGATCGATACCAATCACTTGGAACGCGCACTTCGAGTCATACCAATGGGCAAAAAAAATTGGCTCTTCGCCTGGACCGAACTCGGTGCGAAGCACATCGGTGTGTTCAACAGCTTAATCGTGACGTGTCGACTGCAGGGTGTCAATCCCTACGATTACCTGGTTGATGTGTTGCAGCGAATCAGCGTACAGCCGAACCACTTGGTCTCGCAACTCACGCCGCGATTATGGAAGCAACACTTCGCCGGTGACCCGATGCGCTCAGACCTGTACCAGCTCGGCAAACACTAAGCAAGACGCCGTGTAGTTACCGGTTACGTCCGAGCGCTTAAGGAGCAAGCCAGGGAACACGGCCATAGCGCCGAGGCTGAACACCGGGCCATCCTTGAAGCAGCGCTTGCTCGACCACGCAAGCGTACGTTTGCGGACGTCTTGGCGTCCATGCCGAACGTGGGCGTCGATGCCGACTTCGAACGGGTGCGCGCGCCTACCGACGCCCCGCGTATATTTGATTGACACGTTCCGCATGCCGAGCACGAAATTGACGAGCAGATTGCCGCGCTCGCGCTAACTCAACCAGCTCAAAGGGATTGCGTGAAATTGATGATCCCCTCGCTTGAACGGTAATATTCGTTCGCCCGCGTAGAAGACTAGTCCTCGCTTGAATCGAGGCCCTGCGAATTTCGCGAAAACGCTCAAGCCCGAAAAATCGCGTTCAGAGACTGTCGATGACGCTTTTACTTCAATGCCAATCAGCTCGTTGCTGTCGGTCTCAAGCACGATATCGACTTCGTTTTTCTGGGTATCTCGAAAGTGCATTACCGTTGCGTCGTGCTCAGACCAGGCCAAATGCTTGAAACATTCCATCAACACAAGATTTTCTAGCATTGAACCGTACCGCTCTGAGGCCAGCAGTTGCTCTGCGGTGTGTATTCCGAGCAAATGGCACGCTAGTCCGGTGTCGATCATGTGTAACTTCGGCATGCCCAGCGTCGCTCGCTTGGCGCTATTCTTGATGAAGGGTGGAATACGCTTGACAATGTACATCCACTGCAAAGCGTCGATATACGATTTGACGACCTTATCGTTTTGGGCGAGGTCATTGGCAACCGAAGCGTATTTGAGAATTTGTGCGTTGATTCCCGCGAGATAGGGAATGAGTCCTTTCAACTTGTCGTGATACTTGCCTCGGGCTGCATAGAGTGATTCGAAATCCTTAAAGAGGCGACCTTGCACATAACTGCGGTACCAGGCTGATTTACTCCGGGCAGATTTTCCTTCCAGTTCAGGATATCCGCCCTGCACGATCCATTGAGCCAGTTCTTGTCGAGACATTGCCTTTGATTGAGGCCTTTTTGCCAAGGCGCTCAGCTTGGTCTTGGAGGCTTGGCGCTTGCCGACCGGCAGCTCAATGAACGAATGCTGATCCAGTAAACAATCGATCAGGTTGAACGACCTTGCAGATCGTTCGACTATTGAAAGGGGGTAGAGCTCAACGCGAGCCATATGACCAGGTAAGGATTCTTGAATCCGGGCGGAACTGAAGAGATCGGCGGAACCAGTGAGTAGAAACCGACCTCGTTGTCCTGCTGGAAATTGATCGGACATTAGTTTGATGACACCGACTAGCTCCGGCACGTACTGAAATTCGTCAATGACTGCAGTGTTGGATCCTATGCTTTCGAGGAAGCCGCTGGGGTCGCTTCGAGCTGAGGCCAAAACACTCGGTTCATCGAGCGAGAAGTAGGCCATGCCGCGTTCAGTGGCAACCGCTTTGGCAAGTGTGGTCTTGCCGGACTGACGAGGGCCGGCGACGTAGACGATCCTGAACTCATTTAATAGCTCATGGATTCGGGCTTTGGCATTTCTCTCGAACACGGGAGGCGTCTAGTAAAACGGCTGTTTTGAAAGCCGGAATAATACTCCTTAATACGAGAATATTGATTCTCTAATACGAGAAAAACCTATCGCTAATACGAGAAAATTCTCAATTTTTGTTTGTGAACTCGAAGCAGAATTCCGGGAGTACCCGTCGCTTCATGCTTTTGCTGGCGGATCTCAGTCTGACGTCCATTCTGACGCGCCGCGCCAACAACGCAGACAGAGCAAAACAAAAAGGAATTGACGGTTGTTGTCAAATATGACAGCATAAAAAATGCAAGTGTCAATTCAATGACGATAACAGCGAGACCCCTCCACTGGATTGCGGCCGCGCGTAAATCATTCGAGATGTTTCCCGAAGGTGCCCGACAGCGCTGCCTCGCCGCTTTGTCGATCGCAACTGAGGGTGGCAAAGCCGACATTTCCAAGCCGATGAAAAATCTTGGGTCGGGCGTGTTTGAGGTGGCGTTGGCCTATAGCGGAAATGCCTTCCGTGTGGTTTATCTGGTGCAAATCGGCGATGATCTTTGGGTCGTTCACGCCTTTCAGAAAAAATCGACTCAAGGTACCAAGACCCCGAAAGTTGAAATCGATCTGATCAAAGACCGAATCAAGCGATTGAAAGTAGCATTACGATGAGCACACGAGAAATCGAGTCACTGGAAGTCATCCGAGGATCAGGCAATGTCTACGCTGACTTCGGCTATGCCGATGCCGATCTGCGCCAACTCAAGGCGAAGTTGGCCGCCGAGATCATTAAGGCGCTCGATAATGCAGGACTCAGCGTTCGGCAAGCGCATGCGCGCACTGGGTTCGCCGCCGCCGATTTTTCGCGAGTTCGCAATGCCGACTTGAACCGCTTTACCGTGGATCGACTGCTGACCATGGTCAATCGCCTCGGCTCACGGGTTGAAGTCGCACTTATCGTTCAGCCCGCAAAGCGGCGCCGAACTGCGTCGGTTCAGCCTTCGATACTTTGACACTTCAAGGCGTGAAATCCGATGGATGTAGCAACTGCGTGGATTCGCGTCGAAAGTCGTCTTTTGAGTCTTCCAACAGCGATGCGCCGCGGCGCATCGCGTCAATGAGAAACACCGCTCGCGGAATACGTAGCCAACTTGCGGCAATTCCAGAGGAGATAGCGCCGTCTCGGAACAGACCAATTGCCGCCTCCCACTTGACGCGATCGGCGAATTGCTCCGCATTGACGCGTAGCGCTATCAGAAGCTCAGGCGGATAATCAATTTCGACAATATTGCGCATAGCGTCGCTACTTTCATGCTTGATGTAATTTTACCGGGGAAGCAGAAAGACGGATGCACGACGCTAAACCTTACTCATCTGAACAAACAGCGAGTCGCCCAACGTCGGATCAGTTATCTCAGCCTTCATCAAGGCGACCTTTGACATTTCAAGCGCCATTAACGGTGCCTGCAAGACTCGACGCACCAATCGGCTGCGTGACGATGCCAATTTCGAATAGATGAAGCCACCGATTTGCTGGCGACGCATGAGCCGGTAGATCGCAAACTGACGGCTGAAAGCCGCCGCGTCTTGCGGTTCTGATTCGAATAGATCAAGCCGCCAGCCGTGACGCGAGCAAATGGCCTCGAATGCCCGCGCATTCCAGCGACCGATGTGATTCGGCGGCATGTCCAATAGCGCGCCATGCGTCTCGCCAAATTTGGTGCGCTTAGGGTTGGGGACCGAAAAAAACAGTCGTCCTTGCACCGTGGTGATGCGGCGCAAATGCGTAAATAGCCCGTCCAGTCGATCGAGATGCTCGAGCACTTGAAAACAGCAGATGACATCAAACGGTTGTTCGGGATTCAAAGTGCGGACATCAAGTGCCTGCGCGTCGATGCCGTAGTCGCGGATTTTCTGGATGCCGTCGTTCGAATACTCGAGACAAAGCATTTGGTGCTTTTCGATCAGGGCAGGGCTGATCATCTGCGCGAACAATCCTTGGCCAGCACCGATCTCCAGGAGGCGCAGATTGGGTTGCGTGACGACGATCTTGCCGAGTTCATCGCGACAGCGAAGAATGTCGCAGGTTGACTGCTTCCAGAGTGACGCGATGTGTTGGCTAAGTCGCGCGTGGCGTTGGGCGTCGGCGATGGGATTGACAAAGTGTCGAGCTGCTTCGCCACTGTTGACTCGATAAAGCAGGGTGGCCGGTTTGTGTTCGCAGACTGGGCAGTGTCCATTAGCCTCGGCGTTCAAATACGTCGAGGTGTGGTTCTTCGTTTCGGTCAGGGCGCTATGCATAAGATGTTTGCTTTAATGGCTCATCACAAAACTCGGGCGGGAACCCCCGTCAATGCTCCATTGAGTTAACTCGTCCATCTGGGCGGCGATGTGGGCGCATGAAAACTGCTCTTTCACCAGCTTTCGTGCCTTCAGGCCTTGATCGCTCCGTTCGGCGGCGCTGCTTCGGGCAAACTGCACTATGGCGTCCGCAAGCGCCGCAGGTTCTTGGGTAATCCAGTGCGCACAGCCTCGGCTGAATCCGATCGGCAAATTACACGTGTCCGTAATTAGAGCGGGTTTCGCATAACTCCAGGCTTCCAGCACGGCAACCGGCAGGCCTTCACTGACTGACGGCAGAATCAGTGCATCGCAATAACGCAGCATACGGTCCTTGTCACCGCCAAATACCGGTCCGACGAATTCAACACTGCGCTGCAGATTTAACGCTTTGGCTTGAGCCTTTATTTGAGCCTCATAGGCGGCATCGCCCCAGCCACAAACACGCAGTTGGATCGCAGACTCCGGTAGGTTCGCAAGCACGCGTGGCCAGGCAGCGAGCAAATGGTGAAGCCCTTTTTTTCATGCAGGCGGCCGAGGTACAGAATGGTCAACGGTCCGGGCAGCGGGCGCACTGTGGAACCGGCAGAGCCTGGGTCAAGGGTTGGCAGATCAACGCCATTGCCCACTACTGCAACCTGCGCGCGTGGTAGCAGCGTTCGAATCGCCTCAGCTTCAGAATCGTTGAGTGCGCGCATCACGCGGGCCTGATTCCAGTTGCTCGGTTCCCACGGCATTTCGACCGTCCGCTTTTTCAAGCGATTACGCGCCAGAATCCAGGGATCCAGCATGCCGTGCGGCGAAATGATCAATGGAGTCTTGCGCTACAGGTGGTGGGCACGTGCCACGGCGGATGGGAACATCCATAAGCCGTGCAGGTGAATGCAATCCCAGCGTTGGCGAAACGACGCTTGCATGAGTGCTGGCGAAAATCTGAAGTTATCTGGCCCGTAGAAGGGCTGTAACTGGGGCGTTTGAGGCAGCCAGGCAGGCAAATCGGCTTCACTATCTGAGTCACGTAAAGCCATCACAGAATATTGGGTTTTCCCCTGAGCGCGCAGGCGCGCACCAGATCACGCACCGCCGATTGCAGCCCACCACCCTGGCGTGAGACCCATGGGGTCAGAACCAATACCGAGGGGTTCAAGAATCGCTGCTGTGACGCGCGGCAATCACCCGCGCCGGGCTGCCGCGACAGTACTGGCCGGCAGGCAGACCGCTACTTACCAGGCTGCGGGCGGCGACAACGCAGCCGCGACCAATGGTGACACCGGGCATTACGAACACCTGTGCGGCCAACCAGACTTGGTCTTCAATCACGATCTCGGGTCCTAGAATCGGGAAATCGACGCGAGCAGGGTCGTGTGTGCCCGCGCAGAGGTAGCTGCCTTGTGAGACGACCGTATGTTCACCGATCGTAATTGGCCCCAGTGAATAAATGGTCACGTCGTCGCCGATCCAACTGTAATCTCCGACCTTCAGTTTCCACGGATAAGTGACCCGAACGCTCGGCCGCAACAATACCTTGTGACCGATTGACGCTCCGAAGAGTCGCAACAGCATGCGCCGCCAGGCAAACGCAATCTGCGGCGAAGGTTGAAAGAGCAGCGCGTCAACTAGCCACCAGAGCTGCACAATGAATGCGCTTCGGCCGCGGAATCCGTCAGGCAATTTGAATTGGCTGAGGTCCTGGTAGGTGTGTTGGAGATCGGTCGGAGTGCGGTCGTTCATCAGGGGGAGCGCTAAAGCTCGACGGTCGAAAGGAGTATAAGTCAGGCGACCGGCACTCCAGCAATGGAACTAACGGACATTGGACGCGGTTGAAGACGATTTTTCAAGGCAATATTGCCGGCGTACTACGTAAGAACTGGTGCCACCGAAAGCTTGCCAAATTGCTGATTAGCCCAGAGGTTCGAATAGATCACTGACGTCAACTGTCAACAGCGGGAACGCGGAGGCCGTGGCGATATCCCCACGGACAAATCGCTGCTGTGAAGGATAGGACTCGATGCAGCGATCAG
>JANORY010000273.1:0-1139 GCA_031415535.1 Burkholderiales bacterium
TTCATTCAAAATGACTGTAAATTCATGGGCAGATGCTTTCAGCATGACAGCCGGGGTAATTGAAAATTGGTGCTTTATTGAACAGATTTTGAGTCCAAAAATGGCAGCATTTCCATCCTTTGTTTTTGAACACCCTACCCCATCGGGTCATTCTTTTGTATCAAAAACGGATTGGTCAGGCCGGTCGCCGAACAGCCATTTCGCGGGCCATTTCCAGCTCGCCGAGCTGCTCCAGTTCGCGGATAATCCGCTGATAATCAACGTCTTTCCGGTTCTGGGAGAGCTTCCATTTGCCCTCGATGCGGGTTGGCTCGATTTCAAAACCGACAATTCCGCGCATCTCGCGTGCGACATAATCGGCGGGCATTTTTTCCACAAAAAGCGGGTCGGCCTGGCCGGTTTCGTATCGGCGGGTGAGCGATTTCAGGGCAGCAAGCAGCTCCTCATCGGCCATCACCCGCAGCCGTCCGTAAAGGTGGACGGCGATGTAATTCCAGGTCGAAACGTTCATGTTTTCGTACCACGACGACGAAATGTAGCCGTGCGTTCCGCTGAAAATGGCGAGTACTTCGTCGTTTTCAGCCCATGATTTCCATTGCGGATTGGCTTTTGAAATATGGCCGTGCAGCACGAAAGCCCCGTTTTTCTCCCCGATTTCGAGTGGAATATGGGTCGCAAATGGCCGCCCCTCGTGGTTGGAAATGAGCAACCCGAACGGGTTTTTGCCGATAAAATTCAGTATTTCAGGCATCGATTCGTTGGCAAAAAGTTTTGGAACAAACATGGCAGGCGCGTTTTTCGTGAAAAAATGGAGGCCCAAATATGCCCGCTTCCCTGCCTGAAAATGACCGGTTTTGCCGCCCGAATTTTCACCTTCGGCCCATGAATCAACCTGCTTTTTACCTCGACGGCATCCCGATTTTCGAACCGATAAACTGCCTGACGGACTGGCTGGTCGCGTTCGTTGCGTTTGCAGCTTTCTGGCATCTTCGGAAAATACAGTCAGCCAGCCCGGCCCGAAAATGGTGGCTCGGCTACTTTTTGATGCTCGGTTTTTGCACGTTTTTCGGAGGGCTTTTCGGGCATGCGCTGCTCCTGAACGGCTCTTTCGGCCTGATGAAAATGCCCGGCTGGTTGTT
>JANORY010000274.1:0-6138 GCA_031415535.1 Burkholderiales bacterium
TCCCGTCGACCTTGGCCGCGAACTGCGCTCCGGTACCTGTGGTCAGGAATTCCGATGCTCGTCCGCAAACCAATAGCAGCGCAAGACTGGGCTCTGCTCGACAGAAGCGCGGCGTGGCCAGTGCGCCTTCAATCGCACCACGGATACCACCGATATCAACAGCAAATGCGAAGCGTGAATGAAACAACGAGATCGTATGGAACCATGCTTCAGCCATCAGACCCTCGCGGGAGCCGAACCGGTGATAGAGCGAGCCGATAGAAAGGCCGGTCGCATCGCGGATGGCGGCAATCGTCGTCTGGCCCTTGGTCGCGAGTTCGCGTCCCAAAGCACCGTAGACCAGTTGGTCGTCGAATGTGGCAATTCTTCCCATTGCACTTTTATTACTATGGACTTCCATTATTAGAAGTTTTATTCTATTATAATTTATTCGATTTTGATATGTCTTTAGGAAAGCTGGTTTGTGAACATCACACTGTACGCCGCAGGAACACTCATGATCCTGCTTGCCGTTGCGCATTCAATCCTCGGAGAACGATTGATCTTCGACAGCATCAAGCGCGGCAGAAAAGAGCATGATCGCGCCATTGCGCTTCTGACCCAACGCCGTTGGGATTCACTTTGGAGTACCTGGCACCTTGTTTCGCTGATCGGTGCCGGCCTCGGCGCGGCTCTGATTGCCTATGCCGCAGAGCAAAACTCCGTTGCGCTGGGTTTCGGGTTTCTGGGTGTCATTGCCACGACCTTTGGCTTCTCGACCGTGTTTTGGCTGTTCGGGATACGCGGCAAACATCCGGCATGGATCATCATGGCCGCGATCACAATCCTTATTGCCGTCGCCATCCAAAAGAGCTGAGTTTGATATGAATGCGCGATTCACTCCGCCGCATGTCCCTCCCGTGGCAAACGCAATCGGTGGTATCGGGGCGATCCGGGCGTCGCTGAAATCGACGATCGGCAACTGGCCAGTCGAGATCTATCAGGATGATTTCTATCGACCGCGCACCCCTAAGCTGCTGTACGTCATGCAGGAGGCGGCCATCGGTCGAGTCTTAATCGACGAGACAGCGAAGTTCCCAATGGCGCCCGGAACACGCAACATACTGCGTCCGATCTGGCGCAATGGCATAGCGGTGAGCGACGGCGATGCTTGGCGATGGCAACGTCGCGCGGCCGCGCCGGTCTTTACACCCCGCTCGGTCGAAGCGGTGATTCCATGCGCCGTGGCCAAAGCCCGACAGCTTGCTGATCAATGGCAGCGCAAAGGCGGAGCGGTCGAAATTACCGGCGACCTTTCCGATGCGGCGAGCGATATCGTGTTCGGAACGTTGATCAATGGCGATGAAGCTGACCCGGATCACAAAGACTTCCAGCACACCAGTCGGCAACTGGTTGAACGGCTCGAGAACTTGAACCTGGCGAACGTGCTGCAATTGCCGGTATGGGTTCGGCCATTGTTCGGGTCAACCGCCAACAAGTCCGCGAAACGTTTGCACGGGATCGTGGACTCGATGCGCTTCCGTATTTGAAGGCAGTGGTGCTCGAAGCCATGCGTCTATTTCCGCCGGCAACACAGCTCCTACGCCGATGTGTCACGACAACCGACCTTGGTGGAGCCATTGCGAGGCGTGGCGACCTGATCATCATCCCGGTCTATGCCCTGCATCGCCGTACCGACTTCTGGGATGCTCCCGACAGTTTCGATCCAGCAAGGCCACTGCAGCGCCCGCCTTGGCCAACTCGCCCGCGATCGCGCTGACCGGCCGGTCGGCGACGATCAGTTTAGGCCGGGTAATCAATGCGTGTGCAATTGCATCGCAGGATCGCTTGACACTGTGCCGTTGCGGTCAGTCGAAGAACAAGCGAATAGAAAATCCGGATCAAGGTTGCGACGCAAGCCAAATTCGATGCGGGCGCTGATTCGTTCGAGGAGGTGGGGATTCCGAAGGTTTGACGGCCTGATAGAAGGCTACGACCTGCTACGACCAGTTCTCAACCTTCAAACCGGCGCAAGCCTTGAAGTCGTTCTCATTGTTGGTCACCAGCACTGCGTCCTGGCTGATCGCATGGGCCGCGATCAGGTTGTCGATCGCCTGGTTGCGCTTCAGTCTGCTCCTGGCCGCGAGAACACCGAACGCACGAGCCGCGCGCGTGTCGAAAGGCAGGGCGGGAATGTCCAAGACCAATGCTTCAAGTGCCGCCTGATCCTGTGCTTTCAACTTGGTTTCTTGAAGCGCAACGCCATGCTCAAGCTCAGCAAGGGTCAGGCAGGACATCACAACGCTGCTGTAATCTTGTCGCGCCAATCGATCAAACAGCTTCTGCGGCCGACCTCTAAGCAGGTAAATACAAATGTTCGTATCGAGCATATAGAGCACGCGCTACCCCCTGCGAGGCTTTGACTGGGATTTGCTCGCAGGCTTTGCACTCCAAGCTCGTTCGGTCTGCCCCTGGGGCTGTCGGCCCTCGCTCATGAAGCTCGACGAAAATGCTTCAAACTTGGCCGCCAAATTGGTTAACTTGCGTCGATGAATGGGGCGAATCGTCCAAACTCCGCCCTTGTACTCAATTTCGGCGTCGCGCGGAACATCGGCAGGGACCATGCTGCTCGGGATACGTACCGACAAAGAATTACCGCTCTTGAAGATTCGGGTCGGTAGAGCGCCCTTGGGGTGATCAGCGGAACTCATGATCTTCCTTGTATGATCGATGTGATTACAGTATATACAATGCTTGAGAAATTGGAAGCGCTTTGGCGTCTTGACCCAATTGTTGGACCATCGACGGAGAACGCGGCATCCTCGACCACGACTGCATGCGCACCAGCGCCTAAGCCGCGCGCTGCGCTTCAGAAATCTTGATTACCTTGTCGGCTTGTGCAAATTCCGCCAGCAACTGCTTGCGCAGTTCGGCCGCCGCCAGCATCGACTGCTCCTTCACATGACCGAAGCCGCGAATCTTCTCCGGCACTTCGGCGAGCTTCACCGCAGCGGCCAGATTTCGTGCGTTCAGTTTCGGCAGCAGCTCGCGAATAGTCTGCTCGTATTCGTTGATGAGCTGACGTTCCATCTGCCGCTCTTTGGTGCGGCCGAACAGATCGAACGCGCCGCCGCGCAGGAACCGCAACTTCGCCAGCACGCCGAAGGCCTTGAACATCCAGGCACCGTATTCGCGTTTGAGCAAATGCCCGGTCTGTGAATCGCGCTTGGCGAACAGCGGTGGCGCGAGGTTGAACGCGAGCTTGAGTTCACCATCGAATTCGCTCTTGAGCCGGTTCATAAATGCCGGGTCGCTGTACAGGCGAGCTACTTCGTACTCGTCCTTGTAGGCCATCAGTTTGGCGGCATATCGTGCAACCTGGGTCGAGAGCTCGCGGCTAGCAGGGCGCAGACGCTCTTCGGCTTGAACCACAAGCTCAACCAGCGCGCTGTAGCGCTCGGCGTACGCCGCATTCTGATACTCGGTGAGCAGCATGCGGCGCTCGTTCAATAACTCGTCGAAGCTCTGCGCCGCCGGCACCTGCGGGGTTGGCGCAGCAGCGCCGAGCAGCGCCAGAATCTTGCCCGCGTCATGTACCCACAGCCTGCCGAACGCAAATGCGCGCTTATTTAATTCGATCTGAATGCCGTTGAGTTCGATCGCACGCTCGATGGCGGCAATGCTGACCGGCAGCCAACCGCGTTGTGCAGCCACGCCGACCATGAAGAGGTTGGTGGCGATGCTGTCACCGCACAACGCTTGCGCAATACCCGTGGCATCGACATAGGCGATCCGCTCATCCGACAGCTTCTCGCGAACCTTGCGTTGCAAAAGACCGGTGTCGACCCGGTCGTCCGGGTTGAAGTTCAAGGTCGCCATCGATTGGACCCGCTCATTGGCCAGGAAGCGCGAGCGCTCTGAGGAGATGGTCCGGTAGGACTCGTCTGCCAACGCCGACACCATATCGAAGCCCAGCACCAGGCCGGCTTCGCCCAGGCCCAAACGCTGGCTGCAAATACCGGCCTGCGTGGTGGCGATTCGCAAATGACTGTAGACCGAGCCGTTCTTTTGCGACAGACCAGTCATGTCGTAGGCCGAGGCCGCGTGACCCTGCAGGTGTGCGGCCATGGCCAGCACTGCACCAACGGTAATGACACCGGTGCCGCCGATGCCGGAAATCATCACGCCGAAGCCGCCGTCTTGCAGCGCCGCCACGGCCGGCGAGGGCAGACCTGCGAACAATTTCACCGACAACTCACCACCGACCGGCACGGCCTGCGGTTTTTTCGGCTGACCGCCGTAGACCGTCACAAATGACGGACAGAAGCCTTTCACGCAACTGTAATCCTTGTTGCAGTTGGATTGGTTGATGCGTCGCTTGCGCCCCAGCGTCGTCTCTTTCGGTTCGATGCTGACGCAGCCCGATTGTGTCGAGCAATCACCGCAACCTTCACAGACCGACTCGTTAATGAACATGCGTTTTTCCGGGTCGGCGAACTTGCCGCGCTTGCGACGGCGCCGTTTCTCGGCCGCGCAAGTCTGCTCATAAATCAGCACTGTGCAGCCCTCGATCTCGCGCAGCTCGCGCTGCACCCGATCGAGCTCGTCCCGGTGCACCACCGCCAGTCCCGACGGCAGACCCGATGCTGCGTCATAACGGCTCGGATCGTCGCTGACCAGCATCACCTTCTTCACGCCCTCATGCAACACCTGGTGCGCGATGGCACCAACCGAGATCGGCCCGTCGATCGGCTGGCCGCCGGTCATCGCCACCGCGTCGTTGAACAGGATCTTGTAGGTGATGTTGGCACCACTGGCCACCGCGCCGCGAATCGCCAACAGGCCCGAGTGGTAGTAAGTACCGTCGCCCAAATTCTGGAACATGTGGCGGGTCTTGGTGAAGCGATGCAGCCCCACCCAGTTCATGCCTTCGCCGCCCATCTGCGTGCCGACAATGGTGGTGCCTGGCTTGGCCCAGATCGCCATGCCGTGGCAGCCGATACCTGAAATTGCCATCGAACCCTGCGGCACGTTGGTCGAGGTGTTGTGCGGGCAGCCCGAGCAAAAGAAGGGCAGCCGGCGCGCACTGCTGACACTTACCGCGAGCAAGGCGCGGCGATACGATTGCGTGGCCTGCAAACGCGCTTCAAGGTCGGCGTCCCATATGCCATTGAACTTGAGCCGACCGGCCAGCGCCAGAGCAATATCAACCGGCTCGAGCAGCATTTCGAGCGACACCAGCGACGCACCGTTCTCGTCGGCCTTGCCGACAATGCGCGGGCGCTGCGGCAGGTTGTACAACACGGCGGCCGCCTGCGGCTCAAGGAAGGCAGCCTTCTCTTCGATGAAAAAAAGTTCGTCCTTGCCTTGCGCGAACTCGGTCATTCCGACCGGTTCGAGCGGCCAGATCATGCCGACTTTGTAGACCGCCAACCCCAAGGCGCGTGCGCGAGCGTCATCGATGCCGAGGTAACGCAGCGACTGCATCGTGTCCTGGAACGCTTTGCCGGCAGTGACCAGGCCGAAGCGGGCGGTGTTGCCCAGTGCCACCCGGTCGATGCCGTTGGCACGCGCGAATCGTTGCGCCAGCGGCAGCTTGCTTCGAACCAGAATGCTTTCGTCCAACTGCGGCGCGAAGCCGCCGCGATAGTTGACGCCTTCGGGGGGCATCAGGTCGGCGCGATCGGGCCGTTCGACACGAAAACTGGCCACATCGAAATCAATCGTCGACGTCTGCTCGATGGTTTCATTGACCACCTTCATGCCGACCCAGCAGCCGCTGTAACGCGACAGATCGTAACCCAGCAGACCAAACGAAATGAACTCGCCGACGCCCGACGGATACAGCACCGGAATCGAATGCCCAGCCATCATCTGTTCGCTGTGGTGCGCGATCGTCGAAGATTTGCCCGGATGATCGTCGCCAAATACTGCCAGCACGCCGCCATTGGCATTCGTGCCCGAGTAGTTGCCGTGTTTAATGGGGTCACCAGCGCGGTCGACACCCGGGCCCTTGCCGTACCACATGCCGAATACGCCATCGACCGTCGCGTCTTGAATCTGCTTAAGTTGCTGTGTACCCCAAACCGCGGTGGCCGCGAGGTCTTCGTTGACACCTGGCTGGAACACGACCTGTGCCTCATCGAGACGTGACTTGGC
>JANORY010000275.1:0-2973 GCA_031415535.1 Burkholderiales bacterium
CAACGGCTGAAGTAATTAATATTCGTGGGTTGCCGCAGTGGCAACCCCTCGCTCTTTTAGGAAATCGCAATGAGTAACCAGAAAATTCGCATCCGATTAAAAGCCTTCGACTACAAGTTGATTGATCAATCGGCGGCTGAAATTGTTGATACTGCCAAGCGTACCGGTGCCGTGGTTCGTGGCCCGGTTCCCCTGCCGACGCGCATTCAGCGTTATGACGTTCTGCGTTCGCCGCACGTCAACAAAACCTCGCGCGATCAGTTCGAGATTCGCACGCACTTGCGGCTGATGGACATTGTTGATCCGACCGACAAGACGGTCGATGCGCTGATGAAGCTCGACTTGCCGGCTGGCGTCGACGTGGAAATCAAGCTGCAGTAATCATCAGCGCGCAGCCAAAAACGCCCAGAGTTAACACTCCTGGGCGTTTTTTTATGCTCAGCGTGGATTAATCGGCGTGGCCGAAGGTTCGCGCCCTTCAATGACCTCGGCGGCCGTGAGCACCATGTCTTCGCGAAACCGAGCGCCGATAATTTGAACGCCCAGTGGTATTCCGTTGATTGAACCGGTCGGTGCCGAGATCGCCGGCAAGCCCAGCACCGGCACCATGAACTGGGTCCCTTGAGCGCCCAACACACGCCGCGAATCTTCCAGGGATTCCACATCGAGCGTCTGGGCAAAGGCAGGTTCAGCACTGACCGGACCCAGGACCAGCGGATATCGCTGCATGAACAGCGACCAGTTTCGAATCAGAGTCGAGCGACGGGCCAAGGCTCGCAAGTGTGTCTGCATGTCGAGTGGTGCCGCGTTTCCAAACTGGAATTCGAACGATCGCCGAATGCCAGCGTCACCGTGCTTCTCGATCATCGGTTTGGCAAAGATCAGATTCTCGTTGCGGCTGAGCAGATCCCACAATTCCATCGCTTCGATCATATCGGGCGGCTCGATCGCCTCGACCGCATAGCCGGCCTCGCTCAGCCATTGGGCCGCTCGCTGGATCGCCTGGACGATCGACGGATGCGTTACAGCGCCGGGTGAGGTGAGCGTCATGGCGACGCGAATCGGTCGTGCGGCGGGCGGGCCTTGCAGGGGCGCAGGCACCCACCACGGATCGCGGGGATCGACGGCCGACATTGCCTGCAACGCCAATCGAATATCAGCAACACTGCGGGCCAGGGGACCCTGGACTGACATCAGTTGGCTGGCCAACGGCCGTTCTTCCGCAGCGCTCGGCAGGAACGCCGGAATGCGCCCGAATGACGGCCGTAATCCGTAGATACCCGTGCAGTAGGCCGGATAACGCACCGAGCCTGCAAGGTCGTTGCCGTGGGCGATCGGACCCATGCCGCTGGCGACCGCAGCGGACGCGCCACCGCTTGAGCCGCCCGGCGTGTGCTTGGCCGACCAGGGGTTCAGGGTGCGGCCGTGCAGGTCGTTTTCAGTGAACCAGCGCATCGAAAAGGCGGGCGTGTTGGTTCGCCCGAAAATGACTGCGCCGGCGCGCCGCAAATTCGAGACGACCGGGCTGTCGTGCACTGCGAAATTCTCGCGTTGTGAGACCAAGCCATTGGTCGTCGGCAGGCCTTGCTGATCGACATTGATCTTGGTGGTGACCGGTACACCATGCAAGGGGCCGAGCACCTCGCCGCGTGCGACCGCCTGGTCGGCCACATCGGCGGCGGCGAGCGCTGAATCCTCGAGCACTTGCACGATGGCGTTCAACGCAGGATTGACAAGGCGGGTTCGGTCCAAGCATGCCTGGACTGCTTCGCGGCTTGAAATCGCCCGGGTGCGAATCGCTTGAGCCAGATTGACGGCTTGCCAGCGCCACAGTTCATCCATCGCGATTTCTCCTGGGTTAAAGGTCATCATAAATCAGAAAGGATTGCCGACGAACGGCGGCTACTGGCCGATCTGTGCGCAATATCACGGCGTGAACGGTAGCTTGCGCCTAAATTCGCCCCTTCACCGGTGCCCTTTCGCATGCGGGCGGGCAAATGAATCAGACTGTACGTATTCTAAAAAATAGTTTGTGGCTGGGCGTGCTGTTGTTGGTCGCTTGCAGTGGCAACGGCGACAACGCTGCGTCGTCGACTACCAGTACCGCCGCACAGATTGTGAGTGGCAATACCACGACCGGATCCGATGGCAGCAGCGCTGGCGGCCTCTTGTCGTCGCCGAATTGCAGCATGCAATACCGCGCCGGCACTGCGGCGAGTACGCTGGGCGATGACCCTTTGTTCGCGCAGCAATGGCATCTGAAAAATACTGGCCAGGGCAACGGTCTTGCCGGCGAAGATTTGAATGTCAACGCTGCCTGGGACAGCAGTCGCGGCGCGGGCGTGCGCGTAGCAGTCGTCGACAATTCGCTGGAGACGGTGCACAACGATCTAATCGATAACGTCGTGCCCAAGGAAAGCCATAGCTATCGCGCCGAACAGAACGGCTACAGTGATCCCTTGCCGTGTTACGCCTCGGAAACCCACGGTACTTCGGTGGCTGGATTAATTGCCGCGCGTTCGGGCAATGGCGCTGGCGGAGTGGGCGTGGCACCGATGGCGAAGTTGGTCGGGTACAACGCATTGGCAACCAATACTGATGCCGATCTGGCCGATGCTCTGGTTCGCGATCTGAACAAGAACTCGGTCTACAGCAACTCCTGGGGGTCCAGCGACGACGGTCTGTTGCACCCGGTCAGCAGTTTGCATGAACTGGCGCTGAACACGGGTTTACGCACCGGCCGGGGTGGCCTGGGCGCACTCTATGTGTTTGCAGCCGGCAATGGCGGCTGTTTTCGTACCAGCGGCGACGGAACGATCTGTGAATCGGACAATACCAACTTCGACGGCTATCTGACGCAGATGGGCGCGATCGTGGTCGGCGCGGTCGACGGCTCGGGCCGTGGGCCGCGTTATGCGGAGCCGGGTGCGAATCTGCTGATCAGCGCGCCGGGCGGCGACTCGAGTCTCGGCA
>JANORY010000276.1:0-4643 GCA_031415535.1 Burkholderiales bacterium
CCATACTTTCCAATCTCGTCGAGAATGCTGTGAAGTTTTGTGCGCTGACTTCACGTTCTAATCGTACAGTTTTAATAGCGGTAACCCGATTAACTAACGAGGTTCGTGTTGACATCATAGATAACGGAGTCGGTATTCCTAAGGATGAAATTGGGCGGATATATGAATTGCACTATCGTGGCAAGATTGCGAAGAGTCATTCGGTTGAGGGGTCGGGTCTTGGATTGGCTACTGTACACAATTTATGCGCGCAGATTGCAAATCACAAAATTGAGATTGACTCCATTTTGGAGGTGGGTACCCGAGTTCGACTGAGATTACCGCAGAATTGAATGAATCTTACTTATGCCTTAAGTGTCACAGATTGGTGTGTTCGATTGGCGTCGAAGCAACATTACCAGTTTGAGATCCGCCTGTTTCGTGATTGCCCGAGAAAGCTCGAAATGAAAATTTCGCAGTGCGTTGCGCTTTTGCAACAATTCTCGTCTTTTGGCTGAAATTTGAAGACTCTCAATCGAAAACTGGTCGATTAACAGAAATTGAGTCCTTCGCTTGCAAATCGCCTGAACTCGATAAAGATGGACGACAGCTTACCGGTGTTCCGCGGCACCTAACTGCGAGCTGGGTTAAATCCCGCATTCCATGCCTTGTCACTATTTGCACTGTGTGAATATTTTCACTTTGACTTTACGTCGATGCTGATTTGCGGGCGCTCGAAACATTCTTCGACGCCTTTAGTGTCTCCAAATCATTTTTTCGATTGGATTTTTCATCTTCATGGTCTATATTCTGTCTACCTAAATTGGGTAGGCCATTCGGTCTATTTACAGGTTGAAATATTTGTGAGATGAAGTTTCAGACACAGCAATTCTAGGAAAAAGATTTGTTTTGATACGATTTATTCACGGTTCCGCAACCGTTTTTTCCATGCGCACGAATAAAAAGAATAAAAAATAGTGACCCCACGCGAAATTCCAGTTTTTGTTAATAATCCTCTGCTGCAACCCTCAGTGGAGGTAAGGCTCGTTAGAACGGAAGATTCGCTTGAACAAGCTATCGACGTGAGGCGAGAGTCTTATGGCCGCCACACCCCGGAAATGGAGACGGTACTGCGTTTTCCGGAACGGCTAGATTTGGCACCCGAGGCAGTTGTGTTTGTCGCGAGTGATTCTTCGACGGGCCGGATTTTAGGATCTATGCGCGTACTGACCAATATCAACACGCCATTAGAGTTTGAGGGTGCGGTTGAACTGCCAGTTGAGTATTTGAATACCAACATTTCGTTGGTGCAGCGGCTGTCGATTGTGGCAGGGGCAGACGGCGTGCATGCCAAGAAGTCACTATTCAAAGCCTTTTATCTGTACTCTCTTGCTATGCAAGTTGAGTGGATGTTTTTGTATACGCCCCCTCCCAGAGATAAGTTGTTTTTTCGCCTTGGATTCTCTCCGGTGTTGAACGGGGACAGCGTAATTGCGGGTCCGTTTTCAGACGGACGTTCTGTACGTCTGCTTTCACTACGTGTATGGGATGTTGAGCCGCTATGGCGGGAGGCAATTCCCGATTGGCATCATTTCTTTTTTAAGCAATACACGCCGGGCATCAAAATTTTCTCGTCTGTCTCGAACTGGACGAAGAGTTTTCGGCAACTGGCACCAGAGCCGGGTTCAAGGCTATCTTGAGCCTTTGGGATATCGGCTAGTCATTGATTTGCAACAAATTTGCGCCGCCTGTAGTCCTTGAATTACCGCGTGTCTTCGAAAATTTGACGGTAGTTTGCTTTGATTTAGTCTAGGAACCTCTTCCCTAGGCGTGTTGTGCAAACACTACGGCAATTCTTCGACTCTGTCGCTCGCTTACGATATTTGAAGCTAGCGACTACGCTTGATCTCTGTGCGAGCTCGCTTGCGGCGGGTATGCTGCTCGTCGCACTTCTGATACTTGGATTAGGCGGTTCTAATGGCGCGAACGCCGTTAAAACGGCGAGTCTTGCCGTCTCCGTCCTCGCCATCAGCGATTCGTTTGAAGTTCCGGATTTACTTGTCACCGATCAGCGCGATGCAATTCGGCGGATTGTCCCTGAGTCAGTGAGCACTCGGATTCGGATCGACGGCATTGTAGGGGCCGGCGACGCCTCGGATGTCGTAATTCTTTTTCCAGGTCTGCAACTAAATTCAGGTCGATTTTGGCTTTATGCTGAATCCGCCTCTGGCACAAATCGCCGAATATCATTAGATCCACTCTCATTTGAGAAGGGATCTCTTGGCGCGTCAGTAACGGTTCCGACTCAAACCGGAGTCTCGAAATATCTTGGAATTGCTGACGTTATTCCGAAGATGCCAAGAATAATTCAGGCGCAGCAAACCTCAACTGAACAGCGATCGCGTCAAATCGTATCGTTCGAACGTTATGGCGGCGCGCTTACAGGAATGTTTTTTTCGCTGGCAGCATTCGCATTTGTAGTTGGTGCGATGAATAGAGAAAGTACCTTTTTATTGTTTGCAGGCTGGCTTGTTACGAGTTATCGGCTAGCCGCAGTGAACGCAGGTTACGATCTTGAATGGATCGCTGGAATCGATCCGTCCGCACCGTTGGGCCAATTGGCATTGCGCAGTTCGTTTGCGATTCATGGCTTCTTGACGATGTCACTTTTCAAGAGGCTTTTTGCGGGTGGTGTGAATAAGCACTTATGGTCGGCGATCACGGCGCTACAAATCTCCTTTCTGGCATTGATTGTTATCGCTAGTCTTATCCCGCATACAAAATTCTTTCAAATTTCCTGGGTCGTGGCTGCTGTTGCGTTAGTCCTGCAAGTTGCCGGATTGATAAATGCTTTAAGAGGTGCCAAGCGTAACGATCTGAGATTGCCTGCTCTCGCTTGGGCCGTAAATATAGTTGGTTCCTTGTTACAAATTGCTTCGGCTTCAGGTTACCTATCGAAATCGGTTCCATTACTAAATTCTCAGTCCGCGGCATTTGCGTCAGGCTTTCTAATCGCACTCGCTCTGGCGGATCGAATGCGTACCGAACGTCAGGCCCGCATCGAAGCACAGAATATCGCGCTTGACGCACTAACGAAATTTCGGGAGACATTTACATCCGTTCCGATTGGATTGTTTACGCTAAATTCGAATGGCGTATTCGTTCAATTGAACCCGGCGTTCCAAGAAATGTTTGAAATTTTGGGCGATGCTGGATCGGCTGATAAGTGTTGGCTGGATTTTTTTGATTTGGCGCATCTTGATGATCTAAGGGCGTCACTCGCATTGCGAGGCAAAGCGGAAGTTGAACTCTTAAATGTCCAACGAGAACGTTGGTTTCGCATACATGCGTACGGAACAGGATTGCAAATTGAAGGGTCGATTGAAGATATCACCTCGCGCCGCCAGTTCAGAGAACGCCTGCAGCGATTGGCAGATCACGATTCCCTCACCGACCTCCTTAATCGACGAGGCCTTGATCTTTGTTTGGTTCAGCAAATTTCCGAAGTCACGTTGAATACACCGAGTTGTCTCGCATTCATGGATATGGACCGATTCAAGCTGGTTAATGACATGTTTGGCCATGCGTCCGGTGATTCAGTGTTGCTCGAAATTGCAAATCGTCTTCGACTAGCCTCTCCCGAAACTGCTGATCTGGCCCGGGTCGGTGGCGATGAGTTCGTGTTGCTGTTCAAAAACTGCTCGTCACTTGAAGCGAAGGCGGTTTGTGCGCGCATCCTGGCCGAGGTCAACGAAAAACCGTTCTCGGTGGGCGAGAAGCAATTTTCGGTAGTCGCAAGCATTGGCCTTATCGCTTTAACCGGATCAATGAGCCCGAGCTTCGCAGTGTCCGCTGCCGATCGCGCCTGCGCCGATGCCAAGCGACAAGGTGGTAACCGTGTCGTGGTGTACGGTGAGGCCGATCGTGAGCTGCAGAATCACGTTGCGGAGATGGACATGGTCTCGAAGATCCATTCGAGCTTACCGGTTGATCGCATGCGTATGGTCCTGCAGCCGATTGTTTCGCTGCAAGCGCCGTTTGCGAGTTTGAGTTACGAATCGTTGTTGCGGGTGATTGATGATGATGGTCGTCTGGGTCCGCCAGCCGCGTTGATTCAGGCAGCCGAAAGACACGGTTTTGTTTCGCGACTGGACCGCTGGGTCCTGAATACTATGGTGGATTGGCTCAACGCCCACCCCGAACACCGCGAACGTCTTAACTATTGCGCCATCAATTTGTCTGGTGCCTCGTTGAACGATGAACGTTTCTTGGCTGATGTGCTGGCGATTGTTCGTGCAAATCCTGAGGCCGCTAAGCGCATGTGCTTCGAGATTACGGAGACGGTAGCGCTGTACGATTTGAAGAATACCTGCCGATTTGTCGATGCCGTTCGCAGCTTCGGTTCCAAAGTCGCCCTGGACGACTTTGGTGCGGGTTACACATCATTTAATTATTTGAAGTCTCTGCAAGCCGATCTAGTGAAAATTGACGGGACTTTTGTCAAGACGCTTGATACTGACCGAAGCAACTACGCCATTACGCGAACCATTGTTGATCTGACCCACGAAATGGGTATGTCTTGTGTTGCCGAATGGGCTGAAAACGCGCGGGTCGTCGAAATGCTGGCACAAATGGGCGTTGACTATGGCCAGGGTTGGGCTCTG